>JAGHSG010000159.1 GCA_018066005.1 Bacteroidales bacterium
TCTCCCACAGACTACACAGACTACACAGACTTTTTTTTCTTGATACAAATAGAAGCAAATAGTACTTATTCATCCTTCTACCGCTGATGCGGTCTTATGTGTTTTGCAGCCAAGCATCTTTTATAAGCAAGCTTCTAACGCCACTTTGCTTCTCAACCCACACCAACCTGCGTTGGTACGAAGTATGCATAAGTAGCAAATAGATTCTTTAATCTTTTTATGTCAATAAGTTTATCATGTATTAGTTAGCAATAAGCAAAGGATGTACTATTTTGGGTTACTCTATCGTCTCATCGCCAAAGCCAATTCTGCGACGGGGATGGAGTGATGGACGGGCTGTAAAGGATTGCAATGCCTGATGAATAGCGTCTAATTCCTGACGCAGTTCGTCCGTTTGAGCATTCGTGTCTGCAATACTGTTATTTATTGCATCCTCCAGCATCTTCATCCGTGTACGAAGTTCGTCAATGGCAAGTGTGTTCTCACGAGATTCTGTGATGATATGTCGAACCGCAACAAATGCTCGCATAATGGAGATGTTTACTTCAATGGCAGTCTTACTATGCAATACAGATGAAAGCATAGCCACCCCTTGCTCCGTAAATGCGTACGGAAGAACAGGACGTCCACCTTTGGACTTAAGCATCTTCTGCATCATTACGGACTGGTCGCTATTGTATTGATTATTAGTGTCTTGCTCGGGGTTAGTCACAATTTGTGACCAACCTTCTTGGTTTATAATCAAAAGTTTTGATCTTAAACTTGCAAGTTCTGCACGACTGAGTTGAAACATAAAATCTTCCGGAAAACGATCAATATTTCTTTTTACCGCTTGATTCAAGACCTTGGTTTCAACACCATACATCTGCGCAAGTTGAGAATCCAACAGAACCTGCTTCCCTCGTAACGTTACAATGGCATGCTGCACGGCATCTACAGTAGATGCAACATTTTGTTTTACTATGTCGGTCTTTTTAGACATTACTTTTTTGGGGTTAGTTGTTTTTTGGGGGTGCCAATTTGGTACCTTAAAGAAATTGTTTGGACATCACAATTTGTGATTTCCATTCCATAATTTGTATTGTGTGTGTTAATATGCGTGCGCGATATATAATATCAATCGGGAGTGCAAAATTACTGCTTTTCGCGCACATACACAATACGCGCAACATGCGCATATAGAAAAAAGTGATAGGCGACTATTGATTATCAATAGGTTATGAGGAGTAAAATATAGACCGGAATAGAAGGAATACACAACCGATTATGGCTATTGAGAAGCATTCTCATACTGATAAAACGTTGATGGATGATGGAAGCTTGCTTACAATAAACCAACAAAGTGTTATCAGGTAAGGGGGGGGGGACACCCCCTGCCATAATCGACTGCGTATTTTAATAACTATGTTACCTACATTCGGAGGAATTGCGAGCAGAGCGAGCAAGGGAGTGCCGAATATAGAACGCTTACGCTAGTAGAACGGCACTAACGTGCCTAATAGAACGGGCGGAGCCCTAATTGAACGCTACGCTAAAATAAAAAAGCGGCAATATCGCTATTGATATTACCGCTAAATGTGATTGATTTATTGTAGGAGAACTACTTTATTCCAAAATGGAAATGAAGGTAATCCGACATCGGTTCCAAAGAGAAAAGCCCCTGTTTGATAATGTCAAAACCCACAATAACAGGAGTGTCATTCGTAGGCAGAATCATCACTTCTTGCTCAAAGCATTCGCCGGAAAGCAACTGCATCTTGCACATAGCAACCTCAACAGGAACAATACCGGATGCCGATTGCATATACATACCAACATCCCTACGCTCCAACTGAAGCCACGTTGCCAACTCATCAGAAACGCCGGACATCTCTGCTCCGGTGTCCCAAAGAGCACGTTTAGTGTACGTCGCTTTCCCAGCAATGGCATTCTCCAAACGGACGGGAAGCATAATTTGCTCGCTGTTCAAAGCCAAGTCCAAGTCTAACATCTTGTGAACCTTTAATACGGCTCACCAATACTTTGTGGACGTATCCATCGGGTATTACAACAGAATACCCACCCATGTGAACCTGTTTCATAATTTTATTCATTTTTGCGTTTTGCGACGCAAAAGTACAAAAATTATTCCACATACGCAAGTTTTTTGCAAAAAATTACACAAAAAAAAGCCGTTTTGCGGATTTTTTTGTGTATTGAACGGCACTAACGTGCCTAATAGAACGGGCAAAAGCCTTAATAGAACGCTGACGCTAAAATAAAAAAGCGGTAAAAACCACTTGAATGGATTTTTACCGCTAAAGGGAATGAGTAGAAATTTAGAGTTGTTTGATGAAATCAACTAATTTGATTACTTCCACTTTAGGCCACGGGATTTGCTTCAATGGATTACGTATTGACACACAAACTTATTTTGCCCGCAAAAACATCTGTCCATACCTTATGATACGGACTCTTTGTGGGCAACGCTTGTAATAAACAATTTGTATCAAGAACGATGTACCGCATGACGATAAGGTGTACGCATACGTTCATTACCCCATTGTTCAACGACTTGCTCGTTGATAGTACCTTTGTCCCACATTGCGTCAATGGCTTTTTGAGCCTTGTCAGCAAAATAGTGGGCTAACATATCACGAAAACTGATATATTCGGCCTCATTCTCAATTCCTCTAACCAGATTAAGTATATCCAGTTGAGCCATTTGCGAATAACTCATAATTACTTATTTTTGGATTATATTAAACTACGCTGAAGAACCTTAATGGCATTCTTCAAAGGAACTAAATCGTTTTTGATGGTGGAAAAGATATAGTCTATATCTATTTCGAAATAACCATGTGCTATGTGATTTCTCATAGATTTAATCTCTTGCCATGGAATGTCAGGACATAGATTAAGAAAATCTATACCTGCTCGCTTTTCTAACTGCTTCACAGCCTCTCCAATAGCTTGAATAAGCATACAATTAGCAGATAGTAATTGCATACCTGCGGACGATTTAGGCCAAACATCAGCATCCTGAATGTCCTTATTCCAATCAAGCAACATATCAATCGTCTCCTCTATCTTTTGTAGAGTGGCTAAAACGATTTCTTTGTTATCAGAAGACATTGATACCATCTCTTTCTACTTGTTTTTTAAATAATGGAGTTAATCCTCTATGATTCCGTATTAAATCAACATCGCAACCGAGCAGTTGGTTTAAGTATAATTCTGCCCCTCCCACTTGCCGAAGAGTTGGAGGCATCTCTACAAATAAATCCACATCACTTCCTTCATGTTGTTCGCCACGAGCAACAGAACCAAATAAGCGCATCATTGTGATACCATATTTAGTTTTTAACTCATCAGCGTGTTGCTGAAGAAGGGTAATATAATCTTCTGCTTTTTTCATTTTTTTGCGTTTTGCGATGCAAAAGTACACTTTTTTTGCATATTTCGATTTTTCGGGTAGGGGGATACCTATACTTCTAAAAGATATTGTGAAACCTGCTGCTTGAGAGGTTCTATATCGCGCTCTATAACAGACCAAACATGTCCGGGACTGATGGCATAATAACCATGCACCAAAACATGCCGCATAGAAATAATATCTCTCCAATTCTTCTTTGGCTATCCGTTGGCTCTCTCATATATAAGCATTTTATCTTTGTTAACAGATGGAACGGCAAAAGGCAGAAGACCCCGTTCTTCTACCAAATCAACTGTACGCCCCAGTTGATCAGACAATTCGTTCATAATATGGCAGATGGTCAACAAAGACAATTTGTCACTATCGGTGTAAGTAACCAATAAATCCACATCACTATTTTTTGTCTCTTCACCTCTGGAACAAGACCCAAACAAGTATGCACGCTCAATAGGTTGAGTGGCAAAATACCGTTGAATCTTAGGTATCATCTTTTGTACTTCCTTGCTTGGCATAATTAGTGTTTTTTGATTTTGCGGTGCAAAGGTACAAAAAAAAATCGACATACGCAAGGGATGTCGATTTTTTTTGATGGATTAGCGCGTGTAGATGCGGTACTCGTATGCCGTGAGGGTGGCGGACTTGGGCGTGGTGACCGTGGTGCCGGATAAGCAATCCTTTGCCTCCACTTTCTGCCAGTCCATCGGCAACGGAGCCACCTGGACAGATGCCGTCGTATTGGCCATCACCAACACGGACTGACCTCCTGCACTACGTGTGATAACACCCACCTTGTCCGTGGAATAATTAGTCACATCACCCTTGCGGGCTTCGGAAGTTTCTACATAAATCTTCATCAACTGCTGATAACGAGCCACAAAAGGATTGGTTCCCGAGAAAGATAACGGCGTAGTCGTCTTCGTACAGAAATCAATACGGTTCATATACCCTATATCCTGCGAACTATAAATCATCGGGACACCGCCCATGAAAGCCGTCAGGCAGAACGCCGACAACATACCATTGCCGTCCCTGAAGAACGACGAAGGCGCATTCTCCGACGAGGCATCATGCGTGGTGACATAACGCAAACGGTTCTTGCCGGCAGGCGTGGTATTGAACTCATTACGACTGACCGACCAGAGGTTAGCCAACGTCTTCGTTCCCTTATACAAATCTTCTACACCATATAAATAATCCCAACTATAAATCCAATCGAAACCATCGGTGAAATGGACTGTTTTTGACGATTCAGCCAGCCACAGCGCGTCGGGTTTGACCTGACGCACCGCCGTGATAGCACGCTGCCAGAACGCAGAAGGCACACCCTCGGCATAGTCGCAACGGAAACCGTCTATATCCGCCTCACGCACCCAATAGAGCATGGCATCGCACATAGCGTCCTGCACGGCGGTCTTGCCATAGTCCAAGAAAGTGACATCCTGCCATTCGCGTTCACTGGTCGTCTGGGCAGGCGTGTACCAGTCAGGGTGAGCCGTTACCCACGCATGATCCCATGCCGTGTGATTAGCCACCCAGTCCAGAATGACCAACATACCCCGTTCATGAGCGTCTTTGACCAACGATTTGACATCCTCCAACGTACCCATATCGGACGAGACAGCCGTATAATCCTTCACGCAATACGGCGACCAGACAGTCTTAACTTCGCCCCTGGGCTGAACAGGCATGAGCCACAGGACATTAACCTGCATCTGCTGCAGAATAGGCAAATAATTACGCACCGCCTGCAAGGCATTAGACGAAGCGAACAAACGCTCGTTGCACTCATAGACAACGATATTATTTCCGCTCAACACCGGCGTCGGTGTGGGCGTCGGTCCCGGAGTGGGTCCCGGATCGGGAATAGTGTCCACCGGTTTGGGGGGATTGGTTGTTTCTTTCTTGCAACTAGTTACATTGATTGTCAAGAGCATCAGCGTGCATAGCACGCCAATGCCGATTAGAATACGTTTCATCTTCTTTTGTTGGTTTTTACAGGAACGACTGTCAACGGCTTAGCCACCGTATCCGTGATGGTGAAATAATACACATTCATCTCTTCCGTGGCTTTCAAATCAAAGGCATCGTACTGCGTTCCTTCTTCAAAATCAATACCATGTTTACCCTTGTTATTAAGAATGATACTGAAATAATCATCCACATAACAATCTATATCATAACGGAGCAATTCAAGACCAAGAATAGTCTCTTTCTCCATCAACGACAAGTTGGCACCGGGCCAACCGCCACAAATCTCGGAAGTACCCCACGCGTAGATAAACTTATCCACCACTGCCACCGTGTCCATAACGGTATCGCGACAGTAATTCATCTTATCGGTAGCGTCGTACATATACAGCGATATATGTGCAGGAATCTTCTCTTTGGGTTTGGGGTCATACCACACCACGTCGCCCGGGTTGGCAGGGTCTTCAATGATCTGGACACCATCGCTGCTGATATACAAGCACAGCGTGTCGCCCGTCGTACCCAAGGTATAGAACGTGTTATTACCCGGGAAATCGCCCAACTGGGCACTTCCGTTTTTGGAGAAGATAAGACTCTCCTTAAGTCCGGCATTGGACTCGCCCATATCATAATACATATAGACATAGTCGCCAAACTGCTCGGTACCGTCAACCTTCATGCCGGGCCAACCGCCATTAAGGTCATTCACATCTCCCCACATATACAAGGTGGTGTTCTGCCCCCAGTTCATACCGTCCAAGACATAAACGACCATACCGTTATGCCCTTCGGTGGGTTCTTTGACTTCAACGACACCGTCGGCGGTCAGTTTGAGGAAGATATTTTTCGTCACCGTATAAGCATACGTAGGTAACTGGGTCGTTCCGTCACCGTTATTGGAGAAAATCAGGTTAAGCGTCAGTCCGGTGGCTGCTTCACCCATATCAAAGTAATAATAAGGTACACCCTTGACCGTCTCGGTACCCGTTATACTCAATCCGGGCCACTCGGCATGATAAGGAGCGTCGTCCTTATAGGTATATAAGCGGGTCGATTTACCCCACCCTAACTCGTCAATGATATAAACGCAATAGCCGTCGTGCGTGACCGTACCCTGTTGCGACTTGGTCCACTTAGGTATCTCTATGCGATACCGCTGCCCCACTTGAGCATTCGCCAGCACATGGTTATCCCCCACTTCGTCGCCCTGAATAGAACTGACAAAGCGGAAACCGTCAGCCAGAGATGTGCCCGGAGCAAAATCTTCGGGGTACAGATAAATACCAAAGACGTAGTCCGTCTTAGATGCTTTCTGCAGGAGGTAGTCGGGATTCTCGTACGTCTCCACCGTACCGCCATTGACAGCACCTATCATATATATATTGTCCGATGCCGAAGTACCGGCAGGCACAACGACTTCCAACAAGATAGCATTTGCCTTGGTTTCAAACTGAGGGTTCTCATAATCAAACACCAACTCCGATTGTTTGCAGGCAGTAAGCATCATGACAACTCCACACAAGAGCATCAAAAATATACGATTGTTTTTCATACTTATAACCTTCTAAAATTAATAATTCGGATTTTGCACCAGTCCCGGGTTAACACTCAACGCCGTGGCGGGCAAAGGATACCACTCATATTTGCGGCTACGCTGCGCGGGGAAGATTTGTTCGGCATCATCTCTGGCGCGTCCGAAGAACCACCACTGCCCCTGCGTGAAGCGGTCAAAGCGGCGCAGGTCGGTACGGCGACGACGTGCTTCACCCAAGAACTCCAGTCCCCACTGGTGCAGCATCCACTCCTCGTCTGACCAGCCAACGGTAACATTATCCGTAGGAGCACCTGCAAAGTAACGCTTACGCACATCGTTCACCAGTTTGCGGGCATCACCCGTGCCTAAACGCATCTGACACTCCGCCAAGGTGTAATAAACTTCCGCCCAGCGGAACTCAACTTCCGTAATATCTTGGAAATCCACACCTGTTGCTTCCGGATACATCGGATATTTCATCAAGCGGTAGCCCGAGTTGGACTGTCCCCATCTGGGTGACTGAACGGTCTCCAAGGCTCTACCTAAGACGGTAGCGCCACTGAACTGACCCACCTGATCGACATAAACCAACGGCTGTCCTTCCCTATCAGCGTCTGCAATGACATCTTTACCGGTCAGGATGTTCACCATCTTGCCTTTCAGCATAATACCGCCATCCCATCTGCCGCCTTCGGGGAAAGCATAACTCTGCTTACGCATATCACCGTCTTCATAGCGCTCATACACGGCACCGAGTTTATCTCCGTATGTTGGGCTTAAGAAACTGACGGCACCATCCGTACACAGCGCTTCCGAATTGGGCAATAAAGCAGGTGCCGACAACTCGGTACCTGAATTGTCATACGAAGGAGTCAGGCAGCAGCAGTTCCAAGCCTCCTGATTGGTAGCATAACAATTGGTGAACTCCACATACGAATAAGGCAGATAAGGCATGTTACGCATCCACCCCGTATTCAGTTTGCCGTTCTGTTCGGCAAAGCCAAAGACGACTTCGGAACAACTCTCGTTACCAATCTCAAATATCGTGCGATAATCGGGAGCCAGACTGTAATTGCCATAATCGCCGTTCAACAAAGACTGAGCCAAATCGGCACACTCCTGGTAGTGAGCATTACCTTGTCCCAAGAACACTTCGGCATTTAACAACAAACGCATCTTAAGCATTCTGTTCATGGCAGGTCCCACACGCATAGCGCCATTATCTTTCAACGAAGGCAAGGCCTCGTCCAATTCGGTGCTGATAAAATCATACACTTTTTTACTGCCCTTGGCAAAATCCACATCAGCACTGCCCGGGACGGTGTTGCTCACCGTCACGCACAATGGCAAGGCACCGCCCCACAACTCAAAGTTGTTGTAGTACGCCCACGCACGCAGCGTACGCACTTCTGCTATATAAGCGTCAAAATCCGGTTGCTTCATACCCAGTTGGGCCGGGTCGATTTTATCCATATCCTGCAACAACTGGTTACACAAACCAATCGTCGTCCAAGCCGAGTTCCACGCCTGCAAGACGATAGTGGCTTCAGGCGTCCATGTATGCGACGACAAGACAAACTTAAGTCCTTCGTCCCAACCCCAACTACCGCCATTCCATGTACGCCATGTTATCTGGTCGGCAGAGAACTCCTGCAAATAGAAGAAATACTCACAAAAACCGTAGGCAGCACTGTTATAGATACCGGCTACAGCACTCTGCAGGTTGGTCTCACTTTGATAGAAATTGACCGCATTAACCTCAGAATAAGATTTTTCGGTTAAATCCGTACAGCCGCTATTCAACACAACCAGCATAGCAGCCAAAAGAACGAATATATGATTAACTGTTTTCATATCTATTCACGCTAAAAATTCTACTTCAAGTTTAAGGTTACACCCAGCGACAACTGCGTAGCCGTAGGATAAGCGGAAGAATTGTCCACACCCGGAGTAATGCCCGTAGAAACGACTATCGACGGATCATTGCCTTTATACCTGGTAATGGTACATATATTCTTTGCCGTCAGGAAAATACGCATATCCTGGAAATACTTGGCCGACGGTACACGCAACGTGTAACCAATCGTAATATTATCCAATTTGAAATAGTCACCGCGCTCCAAGAAATAACTGGAGATGACACCCGAACTGGCGCGCAGGGCCTTGTCGTCCGTATAGGCGGTGCGAAGCACATTCTCCGAGCCGGACTCACGCAATCCCATGTTATAACGGCGCACATTATAGATATCAAAATCAAATGCGCCACGCCACATCATACTGAAATCCCATCCTTTGTAGGTGAAATAGTTATTCCAATCGAGATAATGCTTGGGGGCGCCATTGCCGATGACACGTTTCCACGAAGCATCCGCCTGACTGGCCAATTGCTGCTTGCCGTCATTATCGTACACCAGCATATTGCCATTCTCGTCTATACCGGCATATTCGTATCCCCAGAAATTACCCACAAGACCGCCTTCTTTCACGCGGAAATAATATTCCGTGGTACCGACACCGCCTTTTTGATACAAATCCAAATAGGCAGCGTGATAGGTATCGTTACTCAATTTAGTCAGGACCGTCGTGCCGTAACTGTAGTTAATACCCATGTTCCAAGTAAAGTCCTTGGTTTTGAAAATATCTCCATTCAATGCCACTTCAACACCCTGGTTCAGCGTAGTACCTACGTTAACCAAGATATGGTCATATACAAAGGGAGGTTGCGGTGCCGTATAGTTATACAACAAGTCCTGGGACTGGCGGTTATAATACTCTACCGAACCGCGAAGACGTCCCCATAAATCAAAGTCCAGACCTACATTCAGCACTTGGTTCTTCTCCCAGCGCAAATCGCTGTTACTATTGCCCGTCGGCACATAACCCTTAACCCAACTGCCATTGATATTGTAGGCATACTTGTTTGCACCAAACGAGCCCAGACCATAAGCGGCAAGCGATTGGTAAGGATTGAAATCGCAACGTCCGGTCAAACCGTAACTGATACGCGGTTTGAGGCTGCGCAACACTTTTTGAGCAGGTTGCATAAACTTGCAGGACATCATCTCCCAAGCCAAACTAGCACTGGGGAAATTACCCCACTTATTGTTCTCACCGAATTTACTGGAACCCTCACGGCGGAAACTAACCGAAGCAAACAGAATATCATTCCAGTTATAGTTGATTCGACCGAAGAAACCAATCAGGGTTGTCTCGTTTTTATAACTGCCCATATTAGCCAGACCTTCTCCCAGATAGGAGCCGGCTGCTATATCATTCCACATGGTATTATCAAAGGTAAAATCATAGTTGGACATCCCCATCTGCTCATAATAACTGCGTTCCCAACTATAACCTACCACCACTTTCAAATCATGTTCACCGAAGTGCATGGCGTAATTACCAAGCCACTCAACGCGGTGTGTCTGCCACTTCTGATACTCCAAGGTAGCACGGCCATTATAACCTTCCCAATAACTCTCATTACTCTTGGAAGATGCATAGGTATCACTCTTGAGATCATTATATTGGAGCGCATAGTTGACATTGGTTGAAATAGAATGGACATCATTGTGCCATATATTGTACTTCAAGTCCACATTAGCCAACAAATATTGGCGTTTACCCTGACTCTTCGTCTCTTTGAGTCGTGCGACGGGGTTAACTGCCCCTGTTTGGTTGGTAGGTTGATAATACGAACCGTCTTCGTTGCGCACAGGCATTGTCGGGTTAATACTCAAAGCCCTGTCCACCATACCGTCGTCGCCCCAATCCTCATTAACGCGGCGCGCGCTGAGGCTACCGGACAAGACCAGATGATTATTGATAAAGCCCTGCTCCATTGCAAAACGACCTCCGTACTCACGGCGAGCGCTCACAATGTCCAAGCCTTTGGCATCCTTGAAGTTGAACGATGCGGCATAAAAACCGGACTTGGTGTTATAGTTAACGCCTATATATTGGTTGACATCATAGGTAGCAGGTTTGATAATTTCTTTATACCAATCCGTCTTGTAACCAAAATTCGTTCCACGACGCGAACGGATAAACTCATCCGGCGTCAGCACTTGCGGACGTGCATTGGCTATATGACAGGCAGCATAACTATCGTATGTCACCGTGAACTTACCTTCCTGGTTTTGGCTGCCATGCTTGGTCGTAATCAAGATGACACCGTTGGCACCACGGGTACCGTAGATAGCTGCCGAACCGGCATCTTTTAATACTGTCATCGACTCGATATCCTGCGGCGCTATATTGCGTATGTCACCACCGGCTATACCATCAATAACAATCAACGGTGCGTTACTCGTAGATA
>JAGHSG010000107.1 GCA_018066005.1 Bacteroidales bacterium
CGTCCATGATTTCCTCCATCAGAGCCACTTCATCCGGTGTAACCGTCATCACTTCGGGGAAGAGCAGTTGTTGGGAAACGGTTTTCTGTTCCGCCATCTGACGTATATATATATCGTATAGCACGCATACGTGTGCGCGGTGCTGGTCCACCATCATCAGTCCGCCATCCGTAGGCATAAGCAGGTAGCGGCCACCGTATTGATATACCTGGCTTATCAGCCAACTATGTTCAAACAAGGGTTGTTGCTCCGCTTGCAGAGGTTGTCTCTCTGCCAAAGGCGTCGTATAGAGCGACTGCCAGTCCATATTTCGTACCTTTTCCGCCGACTGACGGAAAGGATTATAGTTCTCTGTATTACGTGTCGTTAACGGTGGTCTAACGGTAGTTGAACCTGATGTAGGCATTTCGATATAGCCCTGTCGGTCAAAGTCCAAAGATGGAGATATATTGAACTTACCCAATGCTTCGCGCACCGTAGCCATCAAAATTTGGAAGATAGGTTGCTCGTCCTGGAACTTAATCTCCGTCTTTGTAGGATGGATATTAACATCTATATTCCCCGGATTCACTTCCAAATAAATAAAATAGGATGGGTTTTCATCCGGCTGCAACATACCTTGATAAGCATTCATCACGGCCTTATGGAAATACGGATGGCGCATATAGCGACCATTCACAAAGAAGAACTGTTGGGCGTTCTTGCCCGCCACTTCGGGTTTGCCCACAAACCCATGTATCTTCACCAATTCCGTATCCGAGTGTATATCCACCAAATGGGTGGTAAAGGGTTGTTTCATTCCCTTCCCGAACACCTGTTCAATGCGTTGTTTCTCGGTACCGGCAGGCAACTCCATCAGTATCTCATCGTTACTGACAAAGGTAAACTGCACGTGGGGATAGACCAACACGATGCGGTAGAAATCCGTCAGCAAGTTGCGCAATTCGGTTTGGTCCGTTTTGAGAAACTTACGTCGAACGGGGATATTGTAAAAAAGGTTCTTAACCTTAAAGTTTGTTCCTTGCGGACAGGCGCAAGGCTCCTGTTCCATGACTTGTGAGCCATGTATAACCAATCGACTACCCGTCTCATCTTCTGCACGACGCGATTGCACTTCCACTTGGGCAACCGCACATATACTGGCTAACGCCTCTCCGCGGAAACCCATGGTGTGCAGTTCAAACAGGTCCGCTGCTTCTTTAATCTTACTCGTTGCGTGCCGTTCAAAGGCCATTCGCAAGTCCGTATCACTCATTCCCTTGCCGTTGTCAATAACTTGCAACAAGGTCCTACCGGCATCACTAACCAGCACATCTATCTTGCTTGCACCCGCATCCAGTGAGTTCTCTACCAGTTCTTTCAAGCAACTGGCAGGACGTTGTATTACCTCACCGGCAGCAATCTGGTTGGCAACACTATCCGGAAGCAAGTGAATGATGTCCATTTTAGTTTAGAGATTAGAGATTAGAGATTAGAGATTAGAGTCGATTATTTGAGAAAGAAATAGAACAGCAAGCCGAGAACGAGCAGGGCTATCCAGAAGCCCAATTTAGATCTGTTTCTTTGGCGCTGGGTGGACATATTCTTCTCATGTTGTTCACGGAACGAGCCGTGATGAAGGCGCGCAAGTTTATCCTTGCGCGCCTCTTTTTCTTCATCGTAGTAAATGGGGCGATAGTCCCATTCACGCGGTTTCGGAACTTTAGGAAAAAGTACCGACATTATTTAATAATAGCTTGGAACTGTTCGTCTTGTGCGAAAGCAGCGAACTCCATATCCTTTTGAGCTTTCTGCTTCATGGTAGCACATTTCTCAACGGCAGTCTTCATGTTGTTGTAAACAGCGTCTTTGTCGTTGGTGCGAGCACCTACAACTGCCAACAGATAATAAGTCTTAGCGGTCTTATTAGCTACGTTGTTCAGCGTTTGACGAGCACCTGCATAATCCTCGTTCAGGATTTGTTGAATGGCGTTGTTGTTAGAAGCAGCTGTTCCGTAAGCAGATTTAGCCTTTTGGTAGTCACCCTTCATGGTGTAGTAGGTACCCTGAGCGTTAGCCATATCACCTTTGGTGCCGGCAGCTTTACCCAGATACATCTCGGCTTTCTCCATATCGTTGTCAGCCATAGCAGCCAAAGCAGCGTTGAAGTTAACGTCAGCATCGTTGGGGTTCAGTTGCAGAGCTTTGTTGTAGCAACGACGGGCTTCTGCGATGTTACCCTCTTGGAAGTATTGCATACCAAGGTTGTTCCAACCACGGTAGTCTTCGGGGAATTGTTCGGTAACTTTGGTATAAACGGCTTTCTTATCCTCAAGCAATGTAGCAGCATACAACATCTCCTCAACGTTCAGTTGAGCAGGATCGGTAGCGAACAGAGCAACGATTTCTTCGTCAGATTTACCGATGATGTCGGTTGTCAAGATGATACGGCTGCGACGCAGAGCGGGCAGAATCTCGTCAGCGATGTTTTTATAAACAGCGCTCAAATTCTTGATTTGTGCTTCGCGCTCCTCAGGATCAGCATACATACGCAATACGTTCAAAACAAGGTCTTTGTCTTGGATGTTGCTCTCTTCCATAGCTTTCTGGAAACCATCCCAGTCTTCAGCGGTAACGTCAGAAGCGATATCAGCTTTAACTTTGTCTTTCTTCATGCCGTCAGCAATGAATTTTTGAGCCTTAGCTTGACGCTCGTTAGCCAACTTGGTGTTCAGATCCATGCCACCTTCAGGACTTGCATAACCGGCAACTTCCAGTTTGTTGATGGCTTTCTTCTCGTTATCGTTAGCTTCTTTGATAGCAGCTTTGATATCCTTTACGCTCTGAGAATTGGTCTCGGAGTTACGCAATGTGCTTTGTTGAATAAGGAACTGGATGTCAGCTTCTTGCATCTCTTGAATAACGCGTTGGAACTTGTCAGCAGCAACAACGGTATTTACATCAGCAGCGTTAGCCAATTTAGCGGTAGCAATCAGACCGTCAGCAATCTTCATCTCGGGTACATCAAATGCTTTACCTTTCAAGGTAGCATCAAAACGCAACCACAATTCGCATTGGTTCATATCCTCTTCGTAATCGAAATTGATGCTTTGAGAATACGTTCCACCTTGCTTGTAACTAACGGTTTTACCGTTTTCTTTGATTTTCTCACCGATGTAGGTGACGGGCTCACCAACCATCTCTTTACCATTGTACTTCAACACGGGAGTAACGGTCAGAACAGCTTTGCGAGCAAATTTCTTCTCAGGGAAAGTACCGGAGAATTGAGCGGTAACCTTGTTACCTACTACTGTCAGCGGATTGGGATTCACCGTGATTTGATCAGGAGAAACCGGTTCACCGCAGGATGTCAGCAACGCCATGGCGATGACAGACATAAAAAAGATACTTTTTTTCATACGTAACCTTTTGTTGTTTTTAGTTGTTTGTAATTATTTGTTTGAGTTTCCTCGTTATTTTTTATGCCTATTTACATAAAATCGCTGCAAAATTACTATTTTTTTTTCATATATGCAACATTTTCTCGTTTTTTTTTGTTTTTCTCCGTTTTTTTTCATACCTTTGCATCGTCAAAGACCAATAATTCCATTCAATCAAGAGACGATTATGCAAAAAATTTCTCTATACATTATTTTCTTTTGTATCCTTTTCGGCTGCACTTCCAAACCATCCAAAGTGGATATTATGCGTGCAGAAAAAGCGCGAAAAGACAGCATCACGTATGTGCAGGCACAGCAGAACTTGCGTTACTCGGACTCGTTGTTGCAAGTACTTCTTCCGCAGGCCGAACCGCTGATGAAATCTTTTGTGTATAGTAAGGATACGGTTGCCGAAGATCACGGGCATTATGTTCATCGTCTTTTGCAGACAAGTTCCAATACGGCTCGTAACTTTTTGCAAGCCTACATATCCGATGACCGCAAAGCCAGTATCCAATCGTATTATTTCGGCAGTCAATCGCATCAACAGACGGCTATTCGCGTCACTTCCGGAGAGGAATATATTGAGAAAACCGGCAGTAATCATGCCTTTAATGTGGAAGGATGGCATGAGATACTGACAGTCACGGACGATGATGCCTTACAAATACTGGCCTTCATCGCCAATCGGCAGGACTACCCCATTCGCGTGCAGTCGCAAGGCAAGCAAAGCATCGTGTATGCGCTGAACAAGCAAGAGAAACAGGCCTTGGCGGATACCTATCAATTAGCCGTTCTTATGAGGGACATAGACGCACTGGAACGTGCTATGCATGTGGCAGACTTGCAAATACAGAAATACGAAAAAAAGCATACAATAAGCAAATAAATTTGCATATTCCAAAAAAAAGTAGTACTTTTGTAGTCGGTTAAGATTAATACACGTAAATTATGAGTTCATTACAACAAGATATAGCCCGCAAACTATTGCAATTAAAGGCGTTCAGTATTCAAGTTCAGCACCCTTTCAATTGGGCCAACGGATGGCAGGCACCTATTTATTTAGATGACCGCAAGATTCTTTCATATCCTGCTGCACGTAATTTCTTCAAATTGGAATTGGCTCGGCTGGTAGCAGAGAATTTTCCCGATACGGACATCATCGCCGGCATCGCCGTCAATGCCATCGGGCATGGCTTATTGGTGGCTGAGCAGCTCAACCTGCCGTTTGTATCCGTTTATCCTTTCCCGAAAGACCACGGATTGGAAAATCAAATAGAAGGAGATTTACGTCCCAGACAACGAGTCGTAATCATTGAGAATCAACTCAGTCACGGCGACCATGCCAAACGTGTCATGGATGCCTTGCGGAATAACGGCTGTCAGGTGGAAGGCGTTGTATCATTATTCAATTACGAATTCCCGATCCCTGCACGACAATTCGAGCACGCAGGAGTCAAAGTATTAGCATTGACGGATTTTACGTCGCTCATCAAAGAACTGCAAACTAATAATCTATATACACCTGAGGACACCAATGCCCTAATATCATGGCACAAGGATCCTATTAACTGGAACAACTAATATGGCAGAAACTAAATACGAGAGCCAAGTATGCTCTATCCCCAATTGTGCTGCTAATGTTTACAAGGTGTTATCCAATCTGGAGAACATCAATCGAGTAAAAGACCTTATCCCGCAAGATAAAGTACAAGAAATGGAGGCCGGTCCGGATTATCTCCGAATCAAAGTAGACGGATTGGGGCAGAAACTCACCTTGCGCATCGTGGAACGTAAAGAAAATGATACGATAAAATTCGGTTTGGAAGGTGCTCCCATGCAAGCCAATTTTTGGATTCAACTCAAAGAGTTAGCCCCCGTGGACACCCGTATCAAGTTGACTCTCAAAGCCGATATACCGTTTATGTTCAAGATGATGCTGGATAAAAAATTGCAGCAAGGCTTGGACCAAGCAGCACAAATGCTCACGCAATTCCCTTATAATCAATGGCTATAAAAAAAACACTATGAAACAAAAAACACCTCGTCACCATCGTATTCATCAGGAAGGGCGGCACTCCGTCTTTGGCATTGTAGTCCTGATGTTCTTGATTAACATTCCTATGTATTGGTTTGTTCAACCGCATTGGGTTAGTGCTATCACGCTTACGTTGACCGCTATTCTATTGGTCTTTGTGGCGTATTTCTTCCGCAATCCCGTACGCGAAATAGAGATTACCGACCCTAATTTCCTTTTAGCTCCGGCAGACGGACATATTGTGGTTATTGAGCCGACTATGGAGGATGAAGTTTTTCATGAGAAACGTTTGCAAGTCAGTATATTCATGTCCCCCTTTAATGTACACGCCAATTGGTATCCCGTAGAAGGAGATATTATTCGCAGCGAGCATCAAAAAGGTCGTCACATGGGTGCTTGGTTGCCCAAATCATCTACCGAGAACGAGCGTTCGCTGGTAGTGATTGAGACTCCTTCCAAACTGCAAATTGCTGTTCGTCAAATAGCAGGTGCCATGGCAAGACGTATTGTCACCTACGCCAAAGTGGGAAAACAATCTCACCGTAACGAACATATGGGATTCATTAAATTAGGTTCACGCGTAGATATGTACTTGCCTTTAAATACAGAGATATTTGTAGAAGTAGGTGAAGCAGTCCGCGGAAACGAAACTATCATCGGTCGCTTACCTGAATAACACATTATTACTATTATGGATTTTAACGAACTTTTTTCTGCTTATCCGTTTAGTATGACGGATGCGGAAGTGGCAGCAGCCACGAAGAATATCATCGACGGTCATTTTGCTGAAAACAATAACCGCGAAGTATGGATTCAATGTCTTAATCAGATTGACTTGACTACCTTGAACGGAGAAGATACGGTAGCCAAAGTAGAAGGTATGGCATCCAAAGTTACCAATTTCAAGAAGAACTTCCCCGACCTCAAGAACGTAGCCGCCATGTGCGTCTATCCCGCATTAGCAGACGTTGCACGTCAGAATTTGCCCAAAGATATTCACGTGGCATGCGTAAGTGCCGGTTTCCCTGCTTCGCAGACCTTTATTGAAGTTAAAGTAGCCGAAACAGCTTTGGCTCTCAAAGCCGGAGCAGATGAGATAGATATTGTCTTGTCCGTCGGTAAGTTCTTGGAAGGACGTTATCAGGAGTGCTTTGATGAGATAAGTGAACTCAAAGCCGTGTGTGGAGAGCATCATCTCAAAGTTATTTTGGAGACCGGTGCATTGGCAACGGCTGAGAATATATGGAAAGCATCTATTCTGGCCATGGCAGCAGGAGCGGACTTCATCAAGACTTCTACCGGTAAGATTAAAGTCAACGCTACACCCGAAGCCACCTATATCATGTGCAATGCCATCAAGCAATGGCAAGAGAAAACCGGCGTTAAGGTTTGCTACAAACCTGCCGGAGGCGTACCTACCACCGACGAAGCCGTTACCCATTACACGCTCGTTAAGGAGATTCTCGGACAGGAGTGGCTTAATAACGCTTCGTTCCGTTTCGGTGCCAGTCGTTTGGCAAATAACCTGCTGACATCTATTGTCGGAACAGAGACCAAGTATTTCTAATCGTGCGCTATACCGAAGTTACGCTGACATGTTGTCCGTCCGAGTGGCAACAAGCACTCTTGGAGCAGGCTTTGGCAGACATCGGTTTTGAAACATTCTGCGAGGCGGAGACCGAACAAGGTTCCGTCTCGTTGGCATATATACAGACCGATATTTTCAACCGTTCCCTTTTGGAACAAACGCTGCAATCCTACCCTGACACACGTCTGTTGGCTGTCCAAGACTGCCCTGACGAAAATTGGAACAGCACGTGGGAAAAAGAGCATCCGGAGTTCACTATCGCATTACCCCACGGCTCTGTCCTTATCCGTCCGCATTGCGCATTCGGTGCCGGATACCACGAAACAACCAATATGCTCATCGAGCAACTCATCCAGCGCTCCACGCTACACACTCCACTGTCATCGGTTCTCGACAACGGTTGCGGAACGGGTGTATTAGGTATTGTGGCTGCCAAATTGGGAGCGGCACATGTTACTATGGTAGATATAGACGAGCATAGTGTCCGTTGCGCACAGGAGAACTGCCTTTTAAATGGGTTGACGGTTGACAATGGTGCTTCCGAGCACTCCGATAAATGCACGATTTTGTTAGGCGATACGCCTCCCGAAGGTCGTTATGACCTTATTTTGAGTAATATACACAAGAATATCCTTTTGGCACAAATGCCCCTCTATGCCCGTTATTTAACCCCTGACGGGCAAGTGTGGATAAGTGGTTTTTACGCGTCTGATGCCCCCGACCTGCTGGCTGCTGCAGCAGCGGTCGGACTAACAAAAAGCACCAATCACACACAAGGTGACTGGTGCCTATTGCAGTTGCAAAGGGAATAATCAAAGGGAGCGTCCTAACGCATCAAACAGCATACCGTCGCGGAGGATACGAAAGTGACCATTTTGGATAAACTTAACCGGTGCAATAGCCGGTGTAACATCCATATTGACTTCATCAATGCCAACCTCAACAGGTTTACCGGTTAAAATTCGCAAATCTCCGGGGCTAAGCGAAAGTTTAGCAGTTGTAATCTTTTGATTATTGTTCAAATAATCATACCACGTGCCGGCAGGCAACGTGTATGCATTACCTGCACTGGCTGCAAAATTACCCACCACTAACACATCTTCTCCCCATTGTATGGAACGCACCTCTACGCCGGAACCCAAATTAGAAGCCGTTGGATTACCTTCAAAGACAGCAGGCAAGTACTGTGTACGCAGTTTGATAATCTTAGCCACTTTATCATAGATAGCCATGCGTGCCGAACCGGGGGACAACCAACCCATATTCTCCGGTTTAACCTTCGGTTTGCATTTGTTGTCCTCCGTTATAACAGATGAGCCTTCGGCGGAGAATAAAGAGTAGTCAAAACCTATTTCGCCATATTGATAAAGCATGTGCGACCCATTGAGCAACACATTAAATGCCATCGTGAGCGGTACCCGATTGAGACGTGCTTTTTCGTTTGTTTTGAGATCGCCATTGCCGTACATCTTCACCTTGTATTGGTTGCGCTCTTCATCGTGGCTCTCGGTATAAGAAATATAGCCATCTTTGTTAGCATCGTTAAGGGCATCCCCCTCTTTAAGCCAACCCATGGCAACCTGACTATAGGCATTGTTGGTGTTCTGCCAGCATTGCATACCATAACTGATGAGTTGTGGACGTTCAGAGCCCATATTGCTGCCCCAGTGTTCCAAAATCATGTAAGCCGTCGGCGAAACAGCCTTTACACCGTTATCGTAGTAGTACTTGAGGTTTTCTACCGATGTATTGGGTTTATCGGAGCATAAACCATGACTGAGGTCCAAACGATAGCCATCTACTTTGTATTCCGTAAGCCAGTACTTAAGTACACGTGTGAAGTGGTCACGGGTAGGAGCAAAACCATGATTCCAGTCTTCATATACATTGTCGCTGTGAGGAGCCGTAACATTAAACCACGGGTTATCCTTGAGTTCAGTGCCATAAGGATAGAGTTTATTCATGGGATTGAGTCCGGTAGCGTGGTTGAAGACCATATCCAAGATAACCGCCATCCCGCGTTTATGGCACTCATCTACAAACGCTTTAAGCATCTCCGGTGTGCCGTACGCTTTGTCTAAGGCGAAGTAATGGTTGGGCGAATAACCCCAGTTAATTTGGCCGTCAAACTCGGTAACCGGCATCAGTTCAATAGCATTCACACCCAGCCCTTGCAGATAATCCAGACGCTTCATCAAGCCGAGAATAGATTTCTGAGTGGTATAGTCATAAATCCATAACTCGTAAATAACCAGGTTATTCTTGTTGGGACGTTTGAAATTGAGCGTAGCATCCGACCATTGATAAGGCATCTTGCCGGGTTGAATAACCGTCACATAACCGCCATCAGCACCGCAGTGGGGATACTCAATCAAGGTCGGGTCAACGGTGCGGGGTTCATATTGGTCCTCGGGGTGAATAACCTTTTCGGAGAAGAGGTCGGAAATCTGCACATGCTTGCCATCTGCACGCTCCACAACGTATTGGAAGCGGTATTCCTTACCCGGAGTAAGGCCGGTAACGGTAATCCAGAAATAGTTGCCGTCCTTATAGAGTTGATATTTGTTATCCAACTTCCAATCAGTCATATCACCCAACAGGAAGACATACTTGGCAGCTGCCGTCTTAGAGGCCGCGTAGGTGCAGAGTGTTACCGAAGTACCGTCTTCACCATAGTAAATACCGTTAACTATACCGGCAGGACGAGTCTTGGCAGTAACCGCAGCAGGGGTAAACCCCTCCCATATATCGGTACAAGGGGCTTCACCGAGATAAACGAATATATCGCCACCGGCAGCGGTCTTGCCTTCCTTAGTGCCACTGGGGCCATCATTGAAGACTAAACATATCTTGGTTATTTGGGTAGTAGTAGGTACATCAAAATAACTATATAGATTAGGACTAATCTTCAATTCCCAGTTTCCGTCGGTGTTCTGGGTCATCTTGTATTTTTCTTTTCCATCGCGCCATGTACCTGTTTTCTGCCAATCCTTACCATCGTAGGATATACCGATGTGGGCATAACATTTGGTAGCATTAGCCATCCCTTTATTACCCTGATTAGGGTTGAAGATAATGGTTACTTCACCATCATAACCCAAGGGGATGATTTCCGGAACAGTAGTAACTTGTGCCAAAAGAGTGGCACCGAAAAACATGCACATCAGTGCGGATAAAAGAAGTTTCTTCATGAGATAAGATTAATTATGAATTTTGAATTATGAGTTATGAGAGATTATTTTACTTTGTTGCCAAAGGCATTGTATATTTTACCTTCGCGAATAATGACCAATTGATTATTGATGATGTACCTTCCATTGTGCATTGTGCATTGTGCATCGTCAATCGTTTCCAAGGCCGTAGGTGTGTTGGGTTCCAAACCGATGATAGCATCCATATTGGTGGAAAAAACATACCCCATAGTAGAAGGTTTGAGGGTTGTTAAGGCACAATAACAGTTACCGTCCCCACTCCATCCCCAGTTGATATGCAGCAAGCCATTCTCGTCGCGTCCGTCGCATACGAACTCATGTCCTGCACCCGAACGGGTCTCACCACCCATCAGAACAGGACGACCCGCTTCCAGATCGGCGTTGATATAGTTGCCCAACTGCTCCGTCGTGACGGAGAACTCGGTGGGAGAGAAAGCACTCGGGGTTAGTCCACCTAACTCAAACACCTCTTGCGAATACTGTGTGACGTATTTGGCAATGCGGTAACCCAAATGCTCCGTCACTCCTTTGGCTATAATATCACTCCAAGTAGCACTTCCTTCGGCTTTGACACCGCCATAAATCATCTCACTGGCTACCCCCAAATGATACATAAGTGTTGCCACGGCAGTAGCTTGTTGGTCGGTGTATTGCACTTCCGCATAAGTAGGAAGCATATTGTCCCAGTCGTAAGTCGTATTGCCAAAATCAGCCGTCAGATACTCGCTTTGCGCACGTACATTGGGGTTGCCCCAAAGGTAGGTCTTTGTTCCAACACCTTTCACCGGATAGCGGTACTTATACATGATTTGCGCCATAGCGGTTGCTACGCATCCGGTGGCACTACGTGTGGTATCAAGGTTATCAATGGGACATAAGCGGTTATACGGTTCCCATTGGTGCCACTGTATCTCCTGACCGTTGACAACCAGCATAGGTGCAATGGGTGTAACGGTGTTTTCAGTTGCCTCATAAGGAGTCACATCCTCGTCTGTCAGTACAGACGCTTCTTCTTGCATACGGTTCAACCAAAACTGCATATTGGGATTGATGCGGTTGGCGTCAAACGAGCCTTTATCGGCATACATAACTATTTCCCGCGTACGGTCATCACCACTAACCACCACAAAGCCATCTTTTTCTCCGCGATTGAAGACATAAAAAGCCGCTTGCGGGGATGTCTTTCTTGCACAGGTATAAACCAAACGCATCGGTGACGATGTTTGGTTAGACAACGCCTTACGCGCCGGCGTGCGCTTCATTACAAACTGCTCTGCAATGGCAGCGGCATCTTCTACACAACGTTCTGCACTCCATAGTGACATAGAACATAGTACCAACGACAGAAATAAGAAGATTTGTCTCATAATATCCCAATTTGTCTGCAAATATACTACAAAAATTTGATATACGCAAATAAAGAGGGCAATAAAGTGATATTTTATATCACAATGCAGTGTTTTGGGAACGCTGTGGGTCGCTTGCTAACCAAAAGCGAGAACAAAATGCAGCATAGAGGGTACTTACCCTATTGCCCGACATTTGTGTATATCCAGCAAGACGCGAACGTACATTCGAGGTGGGCGAGCGTAGCGAAATCGGTGCCCTCGAATATACAACAATCCGGCAAGGCAGCTTGCCCAAGATACAAAAAAATAAAAATCGCCCCGAAGGACGATTTTTATTGATGTTTGCGCAGGGCGCAATTATGTGCAAATTGGTTGTCTTATTTCAGAAGATTACCTGCTGCGTTGAACAAGTGGTTGTTACGCAGGATGTACATCTGACCATCCAACATGAATTTCTTCAGTCCGCCATTCAGCATGATAGCTTCCAAAGCGGTACCGGTACCATCATACGCAATATAAACTTGGTTGTCCTCAGGACCGTACATCTTCAGATAGATGGTGTACTTACCGTCAGAAGTAACCTCGTAAACATTGTCGGTATTGATAATTACATTTGGTGTCGACGCCTGATCTATGTTGGTTTCCGTCCAAGGAACTTTGTTACCAAAGTCATAGAGTTGGAAGGTTGCACCAGCGGTGAGATTAGCCACAGTGATATACTCTACGAATTCGATTTGTTTTTCGTTCTTCTGACCCTTGATTTTCTCAGTACCATTAACGATGATACCAAAACCTTCGTCAGCAGGTTCCTCTAACTTAACGACATACAGTTCATCGCCACCGTAAATCAGTTTCAGATAGAATTGGTAGTATGCCTCTTCGGTTACCTTCAACGTATCTGACTCACCTACCGGTTTCAAACCTTCATAACCCTTAACGGCTACCTTGAAGGTCACTT
>JAGHSG010000031.1 GCA_018066005.1 Bacteroidales bacterium
CACTCAAAGAAGCCGCCGAATAAGGCGTAGCGTAGCACCAAAACTTGCGAAACTTACACCGCAGTATAAAGAATGTGTAATGGTCTCAAGGCATCATTTTCGTGAGCGCACGAAAATGATTCGCCAAGAGCAGAGTATTAACCCCGATTAACCGATTCACCGGTTAACCGATTAACCTTAAATCTTAACTATGGCAAAATTGAAATTCGCGTACCCCATCGAAGAGGTACACGGTAAGCTTGCTAATGGCTTTGGCGCTGCCCAGCGTCTCGCCAAGAACAACGACGGTAAACGTGAGCCGTTCTCCGTTCACTACGGACAACGCACCACGCCTGTTACCGCTCTGGAGGTACAGAACCGCGCTGCCTTTGCTGCTATCTCCAAGTTGTGCGCACAACACCGCAACAACATCAACAAGCGCCAAACCGACCAAGCCGGCTTCAAGTCTCAGACCACCTACAATACGTTCAACGCGTACTTGTGGAATGTCTGCAAAGCCGAGTACGAGGCTTCGCTCGAAGACTAAGCGCCTCTATCTCGCGAGCGACGTTAAGAAGCGTTATAACGGTGGCGTAGCCCCCCTTAACGGAGCGATGTGCCGTCGTAACCTTCTTAACGTTGACAACCCCGATTAACAACAATGAAAAGCATTCAACTCATATTAGCAGTATTTATGTGCACGGCAGGAATAGTAATTATCATGGTGTGCATATATATCGATCCTGAGGGGGAGATACACTCTTCCATCTTGGTCGCCCTGTGCGAAATACTTACTTTCGCCGGCTCCCTCATCGGTGTTGATTATCACTACCGCTACCGATACAAGCCACCCCAAAACGATGATGGTAAAAGAGACGCCACCTAAAAGAATGTCTCCGTGTTAAGGGTTTGACATAGTTTTTTCCTTTCTACTATGAACAAAGAGCAAAAGCAGGGCTTATTCCAAGCCCTATTGGAAGTGCTGAAAGCCATCTTTACAATCGGCTCCAAGCATGTAGAGAAGCACGCGGACAAATAGCCCGCGTGTTTTTTTTGTTGTATTTGGGACGCCGCCTGCCGACAATGTCGGCATTCCCCCCAATGTACGTTCGCGTCTTGTTGGATATAGGCTGCATATTAGGGCACATGACTTGCGTCTTTCATTATCCGTTTTTAGGTAGTTCTCTATGTGCAAGCCCCTATGAACCACCTAAAATCGTATAATTATAGATTAAAAATCTATTTTGTGCCCTAATTATTTGCCTATATCAAATTTTTGTTGTATATTTGCACGCTTTTTATGCGAACAACTAAAAATTATAAATTTTTATATATGAAACGTTTATTTTTTACCTTCGCCGTATTGGGCGCTACATTAGCGGCTACGGCACAACAAGACCGCGTTCTTCTCACCATTGACAACAAACCCGTGATGACATCCGAGTTTGAGTACATCTACCAGAAAAACAACCGCGACATGGCGGTTGAGCAGCGGACCAAAAACGACTACTTGGAGATGTTTATCAACTTCAAATTAAAAGTGGTAGAAGCCGAAACTGCCGGATTGGATACTACCGAATCTTTCAAACGCGAGTTGCAGGGCTACCGCGCACAGGCTGTGCCTAAGTTCTTGGAAGATAAGCAAGCCATGGACTCCATGGTTCTGCTCAGTTACAACCGCATGAAGTATGACCGCCGTGTGGCACATATCGCCGTCGAATGTCCTATGGACGCCTCCGACTCGGTGCAACAGGCTGCTATGGAAACCATCACACAAGCACGCAACCGCGTTAAAGCCGGTGCTGACTTTGCCCAAGTGGCTGTGGAGATGAGTACCATACCTTCTGCCAAAGAAGATAAAGGTGAGTTAGGCTGGATTATTCCTTTCCGCTACGTGTATGCCTTTGAGAATGCCGCTTACAACACCCCTGTCGGTGAAGTGAGTGAGGTATTCCGCACACCTTACGGCTTCCATATTGCCAAAGTGGAAGAGGAACGTCCGCACGAGGATGTGAATGCTGCACATATCATGAAGATGGTTCCTAACGGCAACCCCGCCATGGACTCCGTCGCCAAGATACAGATAGACAGTATATACAACGCTTTGATGCAGGGTGCTGACTTTGCTCAAACGGCTGCAGCACAAAGTGACGACAAAGGTTCTGCCATGCGTGGCGGTGACCTCGGCTGGTTCGGTCGAGGCGTGATGGTAAAGCCCTTTGAAGATGCCGTCTTCTCCTTGGGCGAGAATACGATAAGTAAACCCTTCCGCAGCCGTTTCGGCTGGCATATAGCCATAGTCAAAGGACATCGTGCCGTGTTGCCGTTGGATAGTATCCGCAGTCAGGTGGAGAAAAATATACAACGCGACGAACGCCATAAAGAGATTGATAAGAGTTTTATCGCCAAGACACGCAAGGAATATAATCTGGCCGACTCGCTGACTGACGCCGAGGTGCGCGACTATGCAGACAAACACCTCGAAGAGAAATACGAAGACTTCCGCCATTTGGTACAAGAATACCACGACGGCATCCTGCTGTTTGACATCTCTCTGGATAAAGTATGGGACAAGGCTGCCAAGGATGAAGAAGGTCTGGCTGCTTATTTCAATGCCCACAAAGCCGATTACACTTGGGATGCTCCCCAATGGAAAGGTACTATCATCTATGCCAAAGATATGGAACATGCCAAGGTGGCCCGTACGATTGTTAAATCGGCTAACGCTGACTCGGTGGTTTCCTACGTGAACACACGTCTGAACAACGACAGCATCACGTACGTGAAAATAGAAACAGGTCTGTGGCAACAGGGCAAGAGCGAAGTAGTGGATAAATACGGCTTCAAACTGAAAAATGCACAATATACCAACGAACAATATCCCGTTATCCTGACGGTGGGTAAGAAAATCAAGGCTCCGGAGGAGTATAAAGATGTTCGCGCTCAAGTCACCAATGCTTATCAAGACGAGTTGGAGAAGCAATGGGTTGAGGAACTCCGTCAGAAACATGTGGTAAAAGTTAATCAAGAGGTCTTTGACAGTCTGCCGGAATAAGTGCTGAGTTGTCTGCACATACTATTGGTCTCCCTGCTGCTGAATGGCTTGCGCTGGGATTTGACAGCCGACCGTCGCTACACCATCAGTCCCGTTACGGACTCGCTGGTGGAGCAGTTGGATGCCCCTATGCAGGTGCAAGTGCTGCTGGATGGCAAACAGATGAATGTCGGCTTTCAGCGTCTGAACCAAGCCACTATGGATTTGTTGGACGAGTTGGAGAACAGAAACGGTAATTGCCGAGTTATCTCCGGCGAAATGCCTACCAACTTGGACCTGCAACCTATTGTGGTGCATGAGCGCAGTAGGGACGGACAGATGGTACAGACACCCGTTTACCCCTACGCCGTACTCAAATACAAAGGACGTCTTCGGGTCGTCAACTTATTGCAGAACACGCTGGGGAAGAGTGGAGAAGAAAACCTGAATAGCAGCATTGAATCGCTCGAATACCGCTTTGCCGAAGCCATTAACGGACTATTGCAGACACAAACAGACCGAGTGGCTTTCCTGGAAGGACACGGCGAATTGACGGAACGCGAAGTGTATGACTGGAGTAAGGAATTAAGTCGCTACTTCCGGGTGGATAGGGGCGTGTTAGGAACGGATGCCACCGTATTGGACGCCTACAAAGCCGTTATCATAGCCGGTCCCTCGGAGGCGTTGAGTGATACGGATAAGTTCATTATCGACCAATACATCATGCGTGGAGGACGTGTCATGTGGCTGTTGGACGGTGTCCGCTTCTCGGAGAATATGCTGCAATCGAACGGTTTGACACCCGTCATAGCCGAAGACTGGAACACCCGCGACATGCTCTTCCGCTACGGCATACGAATCAACCCTGTTCTGGTACAGGACTTGCAATGTAAGATGGTTCCCGTCGAAGTGAGTGGCAGCCGCACCGAAGGGCAGTTCCAACCTATGCCGTGGACTTTTGCTCCGCTCTTGCTCACAAGTGAGGAATCGCCTATCACCAAGAATATAGCCCAAGTGAGTGGCGTGATGATGGGTGAAGTGGAGGCCGTAGGCGGGGAAGACGGAATAGATAAACAAGTCCTGTTGGCAACATCCGACGCTTCGCGCAAGATAGGTGTGCCGGCGGAAATAAATCTAACCGATTTGACGGTGCATCCGGAGTATTTCCAATTGCAATATATACCGGTGGCAGTCAGTCTGGAAGGGGTGTTCCCCTCGTTCTTCACACATCGGCTGTCCCCGTTAGGTAACTCGACACCCACGCTGACGCAAAGCGAAAAGACCAAACAAGTGGTGGTGGCAGGCAGTCAGATAGCCGTGAACGAGTGGCAACAGAACGAACCGCTCCCCGTAGGATTTGACCGGTATATGAAAACCCAATTCGGCAACCGTGATTTTCTGACGAACAGTATTCTGTGGCTGACGGATGAACATGGTTTGATGGCTTTGCGGAATAAGCATGTACAACTGCGGTTGCTGAATGACAGACGCAGTTATCAATTAAGACAAACAATACAAATAATCAGTTTAGTGGCTCCGATAGCTATTTTGGCTCTAACAGGCGGAGTCGTCATAACTGTACGCAGAAAAAAATATCAACGATGAGAAAAATTATTTCTATTGCTTTGGCTCTTGTCATCAGTCTGACGATGGGAGCACAGATGAGGAAAAATACCCAACCTATACGGGTGGCTCTGTTGTTGCCCTTCCAAACAGAAGTGACCAAGCGGGATAAGACAATGGACCGTTTCCTGGATTTCTATTCGGGGGCTTTATTGGCTGTGTTCGAAAAGCAAAATGACGGACAGAAAATAGAACTCTATACCTACGATACCGGTAAGTCGGCAGCCCAAATGGCTCGTGTACTGGCACAACCGGATTTGCAACAAGTGGATTGGATCATTGGTCCTGTCTATGCCTCGCAAGTGAATATGATGCAAGAGTGGGCTTACGCACACGAGGTGCGCACCTTATTGCCGTTTGCTTCGGATATACCCGGCATGGACTACAACCCGTATGTGATGCAGTTC
>JAGHSG010000066.1 GCA_018066005.1 Bacteroidales bacterium
TTTGGACTCGTCGTGGTTAGCCACTATTGGTAAAGCCATTGAACCCCTGATGCAACCGTTGGGATTTGATTGGAAAATGTCCGTTTGTCTCCTGACCGGTCTGCCTGCCAAAGAAGCCATCGTGTCCTCGTTTGCCATCTTATACGGCGGTAATCTGATGAATGAACATTTTACGCTGGTCAGTGCATACGCTTTCCTGGTGTTCACCCTGTTATACTTCCCGTGTATAGCAACCATATCGACCATTCGAAAAGAAACGAATCGCTATTGGACTATTTTTGCGGTCATCAACTCCCTGCTATTGGCATGGTTAATGGCTTGGTTAGTAACTGTAATAGGTCATGCTATATGGTAGAAAAAGTGATTGTCATTATATTGATTGCTGCGGCTGTATCGGGATGGATATATGCTATTTATAAGCAAACAAAACAACCTCCTTGCGACGGTTGCTCCGGCTGCGCCTTGCGGGATAAATGCACGAAGATAAAAAAGAAATGAAGCGATTGCTTGCTATATATATAATGTGTGCGACGGTTATTCCGCTCTTTGCTCACTTACAAGGTGTAGTCTTGGACGACCAAGGCGAACCTCTTGTGGGTGCCAATGTCTATTGGGCGGGAACGAATGAAGGAACCGCAACAGATGAGCAAGGTATGTTTGAGATAGAATTGGTACGGGAAACCAAACAACTGGTCACTTCTTACTTAGGGTATCATAACGACACGACCCTGATTACGAACCGCGACCTGATAAAAATCGTATTAGTCTCTGCCGACGAACTGGACGAAGTAGTTATTACACGCCGGAAACAAGATGTGTTACGGTCGCGTTTCTCGGCTTTTGATATTCAAACTGTCAGCAAAGACCAGATATGTCACATGGCTTGCTGCAACCTGTCCGAAAGTTTTGAGACAAACGCGTCCGTAGATGTCGCCTATTCGGATGCCGCGACGGGCATGCAGCAGATTCGTATGTTGGGACTGAGCGGCACGTACGTACAATTATTGGGGGAGAACTGCCCTTCGGCTCACGGCATATTGCAACCCTATGGATTGGAATTCGTTCCGGGAACATGGATTGAATCGGTGCAGATAAGCAAAGGCACCTCTTCCGTACTGAACGGTTACGAAGCCATCACGGGACAGATTAATGTGGAATATCTGAAACCGCAAAAGCAAAACCCGATAGACCTGAATGTCTTTTTTAATACCGACTTGGATGCCCCAATTGACCTGACAGGCGGATGGGATATACCCATCCCCAAAGACCCTATGTTAGGCAACCTATCTACCGGTATCTTGGCTCATTACGAGAACTGTCTGTTCAAGACGGATGATAACAAAGACGGCTTTATTGATATGCCTCTTTACCACAACCTCAACCTCGCTAACCGATGGTTCTACAAGAACGATGACTACTCGCTGGTCTTCTTGGTTCGTGGGTTATACGACGACCGATGGGGAGGACGGCGTGAAGAACTCAAACCCTATCCTATTGATCTGACAACCGGTCGGGTAGATGGGTTTATGAAACATGGCATCTTATTGAACGAAGAATCCAATATGTCGCTCGGTATCGTAACGGCAGCGTCTTATCATAATCAGCACAATACATACGGCTCTCGCCTATGGAATGCCGAACAGGTTAACGCATATATGAATGCGATCTTCCAAAACACGTGGGAAGGGGGCGATATATTAGGAGGCGGTGTAGATAATGACCATCAACTGTCTGCCGGATTCAGCATCAACTATGACAAGTTTTGGGAAGAAGCCACCGTGGCCGCAGCCAACTGGAATCGGGAAGAAGTGACGCCGGGTATATTTGCTGAATATACATATAAGATTGCGGATATGTTTTCCATGGTAGCCGGCGTCAGGGCCGACTGGTCTTCCCGTTACGGTTTCTTCTTCACGCCCCGTCTGAACGTACGCTATGCGCCCTTTGAATGGTGGACCCTCCGTGCCTCTGTCGGCTTGGGGTATCGCAGTCCCAACCTGGTGGCTGACAACAGTCAATTTATGCCGTCCAACCGACAGTGGGATATTAACTTTACCAAACCGGCGCAAGAGAAATCACTGAATACGGGACTAACTACCACCTTTGACATCCCCCTTGGCAACCGCACATTGCAACTGTCTGCCGAATATTACTTCACCAACTTCATGGACGGTGTCTTGGTCGATTTAGACCGCGACCGCTATGCCGTCTCGTTCTGCAACATGAAAGACATTCCCAATGCCCGTTCCTATTCGCACAACGCCCAGATAGAAGCCAATATAGAAGTGTTGGACGGTTGGACCTGGTCAGCGGCTTTTCGTTATACCGATGTTCGTCAGACATCTTGGAACGCCAATGCCGGTGAATACCAACTACGACCCAAAGCGTTGCAGAACCAATTCAAAGCCGTACTGTCCACCTCGTATCAAACACCCAAAAAGACTTGGCAGTTTGATGTTACGGCACAGTTCAACGGTCGCGGACGTATGTACGACGGCTTCGTTATCCCCGATGGCAATAAACAATATACCACCCAAGGCAAGGATATCTATCACAAGTGGTACCCGCAACTGATGGCACAGATAACCAAGAAATTCAAACATAATGTCTCGTTGTACTTGGGTGCAGAGAACATGACGAATTTCACACAAGATAATCCTGTATTTGGCGACTATATAGAACAGGGAAAAATAGACCCGACGTCGGACACTTTTGATGCCTCCACAACGTGGGCGCCTATCACCGGTTGGAAAGTATATATCGGTCTAAACTGGTATTTGGACCGACCTGATAACGACTAATTAAACTATTATGAAAAAACAATATCACATTCTTTTAATGACCGTAACACTGCTGGCAGCAGTCGTTTGTGGTTACATGATTCCTCGGGTAAATGTCAATAGCGATATGACCAAGTACTTGCCCGACAAATCACGCATGAAACAGGGTATCGAGATTATTACCAATGAGTTTGATGCAGGGCAGTTAAGCAATGCCAACGTCAAAGTCATGTTCCAGGATCTCAACGAAGAACATCGGGCAGCCATTGCGGACCAATTGGCGTTGAAAAATGAAGTCAACGGTGTAACCTATCAGGTCAGCGACGATAGTGTCTATACCAAGTATGACCTGTTGGTACCGCCCACTATTGACCAAAAATCGTTTGGCGCTTCCATCAAAGAAGAATATGGCAAACATGTGGTCGTAGAAACCAGCCAAGACGGAGCGACACCTCCTTTCTCGGCACTGGTCATCGCCGGCGCTATTATCCTGATTATTCTGATTGTGATGAGTCAGTCGTGGATAGAACCGCTGTTATATATCTTTGCTATCGGTGTAGCGGTGGTGCTGAATATAGGAACCAATGCCTTATTGCCCAGCGTCAGCATCACGACCAACTATATTGTGGCCATCTTGCAATTAGTCTTGTCCCTGGACTACGCCATCGTGCTGTCCAACCGTTACCGTCAGGAACTGACGGATGATAGGAGTGTAACGGAATCTGTCAACAAAGCCATCAAAGGGGCTATGCCGGCTATTCTCAGCAGTGCCTTGACAACTATTGTCGGCTTGATGATGCTCGCCTTTATGCGCGTCAAAATAGGTCTGGATTTGGGTGTCGTTTTGGGCAAAGGTGTTGTATGCAGCCTGCTGACTACCTTCACCCTGTTACCCGCTCTGCTCATTATATTCCACCGCGCCATTCAGAAAACGGCGAAACGCACGTTTGTTATTCCTATGGACCGTTTAGGATGGTTCGCAACCCATCACAAGATATCCCTGGCCATATCTTCCATTATCTTCTTTGGACTGGCGTTCTATTTCTCTCGGCAGACAGATATTTATTTCTCTACCAACGGTGAATCTAAAATAGAAAAAGTCTTCCCCAAGACCAATACCATCGTCACCATCTACGACACGCACGAAGAGATGGCGATGATTCCGATGGCAGATAGTTTATTAAAAGACTCCGCTGTCAAAGCCGTCATCTCATACCCCACGCTGCTCAAACAGCAATATACGGCAGAACAATTAGTGGATTATATTCACAAGATGTCCGTCGATATGGCAGACTATATGCCCCCTATGGATGTCGCCATGCTGACGCCGGAAATGATGCGCACCGTCTATTATATGCGGTCTGGTGAAGCGGATACGTTGCATATATCTTTCCCCGACCTGATGGACTTTGTGCAAAAGCAGTGCCTCAACAATCCTATGTTTGAACAATCCATCAGCGACGATATGCGTTCGCAGTTGGCTTTGTTGGAAACAATGATGCACCTGGAGAATATGCCTCAGGCCGAACCCGAACCAACGGTCAAACCAACTCCAAAAACGACAACGAAAACGACAGCGACAACCAAAACAACAGCCAAAGCGACCGAAAAAACACCTGTTCAGCAGGAACAGGCAGAGCCTGTGGCTCCCAAAACGGTTGTTAAGAAAACAGAGAGTAAGGCGTCGGATGATAACATTAACATCGTTTCCTTCATGCCCAAATTGTATGCCGCCAACGGGGATGAGTTGACTTATTACCTGATGACCTTGACTGACACCACGCAACTTAATGAAGAGAAGACGGTTCGCCAAATGGCTGACTATATAG
>JAGHSG010000071.1 GCA_018066005.1 Bacteroidales bacterium
ATCATATTTTACGCTCTTTTCGAATTCTATCCATTTACTTTTGGCGGATGTTAATGATAATATGGTTAAATCGTCTTTATGTGTAGATGCTCCAGTTATATCGTTTTTATAGAGTTGTTTAGAACTAGTAGTGTTATTATCTGAAATAGTATAGCAATAATAAATTTGTGGTCTCATTGACATACCATTGTTTTTGTTTTGCATTGTTAGAGTTTCAATCAACACCCTATCCCATCCCATATAATCCAACGATACTGTTTTTTGCTGCGGATATTCGAGGGGCATCCAAACATATTGATATGTCTTGCCATAATCAAAGAAATAATCAGATACCGATTCTTGCGCCATTACATTAGATGCCACAATGAGTAATAATAAAAATGTTTTTTTCATTTCAGTTACATTTTTCTTGCCTGTGAATTCCGCCAAGCATGATACAATAAAAAAGCGTGGAACTCTTACCTTTGTCATTCTGTAACCAAGGTTCTAGCCAACCTACTCAATAGAATGACAATGCAGAATCTCACGCCGGAATATACGAACTAAAAGGTGTACCAAAACGATACAACCGATTAGGGACTATTCCCCATGAGCATCTACCTTTGTCTTATTCTTGATTGAGTTTTGAATGTGCTAGATTCGGTTACCAAGAACAAGCGTCAGTAAACGCTTTTAATTATGTCTGCCAACCCCGCCTAAGAGATATGGCATAATCCCTCCAGCGTGATTTGCGTTGCAAAGTTACAAAGAATTTTTGGAATATGCAAATAAAAATACTATTTGCTATCATTTTGCTATTTTTTAGGGCAGAAAACAAAAAACGATGCCAAGTGGCACCGTTCGTTCTTAGCCGCAAGGGCACGATTATTTCATCGTTCGTTCATCGTTCGTTTATTGGTCGTTTATCGCAAGGTGACAAAATGATAGTTGATCATGCCCTGCGGGAAGGGGTTACTTTTCTTTTTTCTTATCCATTTTGCGCCTTACGACGCAAAAATACACTTTTTTTTGCATATTCGCAAATTTTTTTGTACTTTTGCACCGCAATTCGGGTAAAATGCTCCAAACAACTCAAGCCGTCATATTAAATTGTCGAAAAAAAGGGGACAACAGTTCTCTGGTCGAGACCTATACCCAAGAACAGGGACGGGTGGACTTTATGGTCTTTGGCAATAAATGGAAAAGCACCTTACAGCCGATGGCTGTGGTCGAAATCAGTTACCAACAGACTCCCACTCGTACCATGGGAACTATTACCGAAGTGACGCGCACGTTTGTGCCGCAAAACCAAGACATGGCACACCAATGTATAGCCCTGTTCATGGCGGAGATAATCGAGAAAAGTCTGCGGCTGCCTCTGACCGACGAAACACTCTTTAATTGGCTGACCAATAGCATAAAAAAACTCGACCAGATGGACGAGTTAAGCAATTTTGCTGCCGAGTTTATGGCACAATTAAGCACCTTGCTCGGTTACGGCGGCGCTGTCCTCGACGAGTGGCGTGACCTCAAAAGTCTGGACATTATACAAACTATCCAGTGACAGCGTCTCTATCCGCAAAGTATCTGAATACAACTCTATCAATTCGTACAAACGATTCTGTGCCGAAGGAGAAACGACCGCGTTTTTCCGCTTGTTCTTGTACATCTTGCGTGAACTGTTCGTATTGATGAAATGTCCCCGTTGCGCATAACTATGGTCGTGCCCGGCAAAGACCACATCCGCCTCCTGTAGCGTCCAGTGGAACGTGAGCCAAATAGCCAAGTTGATACGCCCCTTACCCGACGAATACACAGGATGATGCATCATAACCAAGGTGTATCTGTCACCGGCTGTACGCAGGGCTTTCTTGAGCCACGTATTGACAATCGTATAATCGCTCAACCGCTGTAAACCGTTCGTATTCAGCACAATAAAGCGCAATTGGGGAAAATCGACATAATACGTAGTACCTGCAAAGCGCGCCGGACCGTTCTGCGGATGACGGAACATATTCGTCCAACGCTCGGGCAAAGTACGGACAAGACCCTTGTAATACTCATGATTGCCCGGGCAGTTGATGACCGGCAAGGCCTCCATACCCGTTCCTGCCAACTGATGGTATAATTGCTGCTCGTAATAAAAATACCCCCGCTCCATCCAGTCACCCAATTGGGCGTAACAGTCGATACTGTCGTGGCGGACAAGAACCTCCGCATAGTCGGCACTATCCATCTGATTATGAATGTCTCCAAAGAGAATAATACGCAGCACCGACGGCTCAATCGTATCTTGCCACCCCTGTTCCGTCTGCACAAAACCCGGCACCGAATCATCTCCGAAACAAGCAAAGCGGTACGCAAGCGTATCGCCCTTAAAAGCCGGTTCGGACGGGTTGCCGAACCATGCTTGCCAGCGAATGGAGCAGAGAACTGCTCCACCCGCTAACAGCAAAAGAATCAATATCCAACGAAAGACCTTCATCAGAAGGGCAGGTCTGTACTCTCGTCACTGCCTGCAGCCGCATCAAAGGTCTGCACATTGGCAGCCGGTTCGGGTTGAGCAGCAGCGACAGGTGCAGCGGCAGGTGCAGCAGCCGGAGCAGCCGGGGCTGCGGGAGCAACTACGCCCTGTTGGATGCGGTAAGCACGGATACTGGTGTACCAACGGCCGTTGAACTCGCGGCTCTCGATGTCAAAACTGACAGTAACCATATCATCCACCTGACAAGGGTTATTCTTGATACGGTCCTCACCAAACACCTCAAACTGCACCTTACGGGCATACTGTTCCTGTGTTTCCAACACGTACCCCTGTACTTTCCAAGGGTTACCGTTCTTGCCTATACCTTCCTGCAAAGGCAATACTTGAATTATTTTTCCTACTATTTCCATATTATTCACCTTTGATAGCAGCTACACCCGGAAGAACTTTACCCTCGATGGCTTCCAACAGAGC
>JAGHSG010000020.1 GCA_018066005.1 Bacteroidales bacterium
GCTGCATCTGCCAAACAAGTCAAGGTTTGAGTTGTATCTACATCCGTAAAGGTGAAAGGAATTGTCAATTTGGGTTTGGCGGAGGTCATCGTCTCGCCATACCATTCGCGTCCGCCACCTTCTTTTCCGTGATGTACATCAATCAGGTTGCATAAATCCTGTTCATGCAGTTGCAGAGCGGTGTAGGTATAAACATGATTGAAATCTTCGTCTTCTATCTTCTTTTCGTAAGTAAGGAGACGTTGTTCCCCGGCGTTGTCGCTCAGGAAATAGCACCCATAGTCGGCATAGCAGTTCTGTGTGCGGTTGAAATAGGACCCGTTCCAAGTCCAACCTTGTGGCCCTTCGGCGTAAAAGAGAATATAATCGCCCGAACTAAACTTGCCATCTGTTCCCGTGTACATACAGAAAGGTATAGACGGCACGTCGTCGGTGTGGGGCTTGGTAAAGTCTTGCGTAAGCAGATTGCCTCCGTAACCCAATAAACGCACGGAATCCGGATTCAGTCCCCATGCCTTGATTTGGTCGTAACTGATACTATAAATGCCGGTGGAAGGCACTTGGAGTTTGACAAAGTTACCTTCACCCAAGACGGAAGAATCTACGTAGGTATGCGCCCAAAGCCCTAAGTTTAGGCATAGTAGAAGCAATATGGTAGTTGTGCGCCTCATTTTATCTTACAATATAAATGGTTCTGTTCAATAATTTGATTTGTTTGCAAAGTAAGAGCCTCAACAGGTTGATCCACATAAATCAGGTCGCCCATACGTAGTGTAACAATACGACTGATTTGCCGGATGGCATCTGCTATTAATTCGCGTTGTTCATCGGTTAGTGCATCTGCCGGTTGCCATTCGCCTACACATAACGAGTTGTCAAAAGCAGTGGCTTGAGCATATTCTTTGTCCAACAAATCGTATGCCACGAAGTCCAGTCCGTCAGCCACGGCATCATAGTAGCGGTCAGCAAAGTGAGACTCAATGCATTTGCCCAAACGGCTGATGCGGACCACCGTGCAGGGTAGATACCGCATATCTGCTGACCAATCAGGCAAGAAGAAGGGCTTGCGCTGGTTGAGCAAGGATGCGTCGCACTTCATGGTGAAGTGGTGGGTGTTGTTGTAATATGTCAAACCTGTTATTTTCACTTCGCGCGGATAAATAATTGCACAGGCGTACCAAGGAAATCCCACCATTCACGCAGTTTGTTTTCTAAGAAACGGCGGTAAGGCTCCTTCACGTATTGTGGCAGGTTAGCGAAGAATACAACCGTAGGAATCTGGGTGTTAGGCAACTGGGTGCAATATTTGATCTTGATATATTTACCTTTGGTAGCCGGTGGTGGATAGTTCTCAATCAAGGGCAGGAACTTGTCGTTCAATTGGGCTGTCGGTACTTTGCGTTGTTTGTTCTCATACACATGCAAGGCGGTTTCCATTACTTTGAAGATGCGTTGTTTGGTTAGTGCCGAGCAGAAGATAATAGGGAAGTCCGTAAATGGTGCTATTCGTGCCCGGATAGCGTTCTCAAACTCTTTAATGGCAGCATTGGACTTGTCTTCTACAAGGTCCCATTTATTGACGCAGACGACCAAGCCTTTTTTGTTTTTCTGAATCAGGGAGTAGATATTCAGGTCTTGCGATTCGATACCGCGTGTGGCATCAATCATCAGGATGCAGACGTCCGAGTTCTCAATGGCGCGAATGGAACGTACCACCGAGTAATACTCCAAGTCCTCATTTACCTTGGCTTTCTTACGAATACCGGCAGTATCTACGAGATAAAAGTCCTTGCCAAACTTGTTATAACGGGTGTATATACTGTCGCGTGTTGTGCCGGGAATGTCTGTCACTATCGTTCGGTCTTCACCGATAAAAGCATTTAAGATCGATGATTTACCGGCATTGGGACGTCCCACGATAGCGAAGCGGGGTAGGTCTTCTATATCCTCCTCGTTGTCATCTTTTTTGAAACGTGAGCATATCTCGTCCAGCAAGTCACCGGTACCTAAACCATTCTCTGCCGATACGATGAAAGGTTCGCCCAAACCGAGTTTATAGAACTCCGGCGCACCGTATTGGTTTTCAAAGGTATCAACTTTATTGACTGCCAATACACATTCTTTTTTGCTCTGACGCAGTAAATGTGCCACTTCCATATCAAATTGTGTTACGCCTTCGTTCACATCTACAAGCAGCAGAACGACGTCGGCTTCTTTGATGGCCAAGTTGACTTGACGGTTTATCTCGGATTCAAATGTATCATCCGAATTAATGACCCAGCCTCCGGTGTCAATGACGGAGAACTCACGTCCGCACCAATCCGAGTGGCCGTATTGGCGGTCGCGTGTCGTGCCGGCTTCGTTCATAACGATAGCGCGGCGGGTTTTGGTTAAACGGTTAAAGAGTGTGGACTTGCCTACATTAGGCCTTCCCACAATTGCAAGTATGTTCGCCATTGTTGTCTTTGTTTTCTTTTTTACAATCGTTGCAGTTGCCGTTGCAATCGCCTCCATGGCAACCTCCGTGGCAGTGTCCGCCACAATGTTTTTCGGGGTTGCGAATCCATTCCAACTCCCAATCCATCACATCACGTATTTGCAGTATCTCGCCGCGGAAGCGGACATCTTGACCGTGCAAAGGGTGACCCTCGGCAAAGAAGATTGGCTCGTCAAATTTCTCTCCTTCTTCTTTTCCAAGCAGGATATCCTCTACCCACGAGGGAATCATTTTCTCGCCGTGACAATAGGTCAGCGGACGCTCTGCACTCACTTGCTCGTAGATGTTGTCACCTACGTGAATGTCATAGACCAACGTTACAACTTTATCTATCTCTACCATAATCGTATTATTTATTATCTGTCACCTGCCCCTTGTTATGTCCTTTTTTAGGCGATTGCATCGCCGTTCTATTAGCTTCGCGTTCTATTAGCCGAAGGCGTTCAATTAGGCGGCTTGCTGCCGTATAGTGGGCACTTTGTGCCCCTACCACCATGTTACTTTTCTATTTGTTGAACTGTTATCTGATTTATCATATTTGAGATCGGCTAGCATAGAAGCGTTTACACCAATGTGGAAAGTATAACTCTTATACGGACCGAAGGGAACGAAGGATGCCGACATGTTCCAACAGTGCAGATCGCGTGACACGTTGAAATTGGTGTAGGACCATTGCTTGTGCGTGATATCATAACTGGTTGTCATACTGGCTTTCCAACCCTTACCTAAACCGATGGATGCGTTGATAGATAAGTTATGCGTAACTCCCATGCGGTATTGCATACGCCCCTCGTCAAAGTTCTCTTTGGTGTGTGCCAAGTCTCCGTAACGGAATGAGTAGGATAGCGATACCGACCAAGGCACTTCGCAACGTACGTATCCGTCTTGTGTCTCTACCTCGTCTTTTTGTTTGTCATTTGTTCGCTTGCCATTGGTCATAGAGCCATCGTCTTGCACTTCCATCGGCTTCATGTTACCGTCGTTATCGTTTTGGTCTTTGTCCTTCTTCTTCCCAAACCATTTCTTGAAGGTTTGGTTATTGAACGTATAACTGAGCGAGAAATTAGTTCCAGACCAATGGGGGAATCGACCGTTGTGCCAGTATTGTTTATTGGTACGAACAGGATTCCCGTGTACATCGTATTCGTACATGTAGGGGTCTAATTGGGTGGATAAGTTCAGCGTATAATTGACAAAAGGTATCTTCAATCGTAGGTTGATGTCAAAATTGTCAAAATTCATAGAGTCGCGTGCAAAGTCATATCCACCGCGAATGCCGAGATTGTCAATTACGCTATATACCTTAAATGTCTCATTGCCGGTGGTGTCTTTATCATTGCGAACTTTCACTTCTATATTATTCTCTACACCGAAGTTCAGTTTGGCTGATAATCCTCTTGATGCATTGCCGTACATGGCTCCTTCGTAGTGCGAATAATTTTGTACATAATCCATCCGTTTGACTCTCTCATGTGTGATAGGGTCTATCGAATCTTCTCCCAAAGTGTTCTTTTCGTAGATGGGCTCCGTGTACGATCCATAGTATCCCCATTTGGATTTGCCAAAGTCCGGGTGATAAGATATGCTTAACGATGGTGTCAGCACATGCCTGAAACGATCGACCTTACTATTGGGGAACAACTTGCGCGATGGAATGTAGAAACCATATATCTTGGTCGATAGGGACAGTGATAGCGAGAAATCAAATACATTATAGAATCCGGTTGTTGTATCTGTCTTTAAAGTGTTATTGACATCATCCCAATTCTTATTGATGCGTTGGAAATACATACGGTCTGTCATCGTAAACGACGGTGTAACGCTCAAATATTTGAATAGCATCCAGTTGGCGGAGATAGGTATGGTATGTTTAATACCGGTTTGCCAGTCACGGAGAAAATCCGAGTGGAAGAAGTCTTTTTCCTTGATGCTGTTGCAGGATATACGGGCATTACCCGAGTAAGACATCTTGATTTTCTCGTACCATTTCTCTTTGCCTACACGCTCTTTGCGGCGGAAAGGATAAATAGTTGACATGTTCACGCTCAAATCGGGTGCGGTCAGCGATATAGTGGAGTCCTTGGTGCGCTGACTCAATGATGCGCTCAACGATAAGTTCCACGGACTGTTGGGGAAACGTTGCGAGTAACTGATTGAACTGGACTTGGTGTTCTCCGAGTTCAACTGACCGTTGTAATAACTGTTGATATTGCTGCGGTTGTAACCTGATGTGGAGAAGTTGACACTGGCGGAGAATGTGGAGTAGGGGTTGGCTTTGGCATCCTGCTGGTGTGTCCATTGTAGTTTGAGGTTGTGTGCCTCCGAGTAGTCCGGCATTCCCCGTTCACTTGTTTTGTCTGAACGGTAGTTGAAATCTATATACCCACTAAAACGATAGCGTTTGACATAACGGCTCTTGGCATAAACAGCCCAAGTCCCTTTGGTGTATATATCGCCGGTCAACTCCAAATCCATATAGTCGTTGATGGCAAAGTAATAACCTATGTTACGCAAATAGAAGCCGCGGGTATAATCGTCACCGAAGGACGGGATAATCAATCCGCTTGTGTAGGTCTTGGTGAAGGGGAAGAAACCAAACGGTATGGCTAAGGGTACGGGCACATCACCCACAACCATATAAGCGGGACCGGTGGCTATGTAGTCGCCGGGTTTGACTTTGGCTTTGGTCAGTTTGAGGTAGAAGTGTGGGTGTTCGTGGTCGCTGCAGGTGGTGTAGCGTCCGCCGCTCATCATCATCACATCGGATTGTGTCTTCTTGGTCTTGGCTGCCACTACATATCCTTCACCCTGCTCGGTAATTACTTCGCGAATAAAACCCTTTTGAGTCTTCATGTTGTAGGTCATTTCCAAACTCTCGTAACTATCCCCTTTGTCTTTGAAGACCGGCTTGCCGACTAATTCATTCTCTATGGTGTCCATTCGTCCGCAAGCGTGTATCAAACTGCTGTCCAGTACCATGCGAATCTCATCGGCATTCAGTTCCATAGTTTGATAGGTTACCACACCCTGACCGTACATGATGGCAGCACCGTTACCCATCAACACGATTGAATCTTGTGCCGTGTAGTTGATAGGTGCTTCCAGTACTTCTTTCCTCGGCTTGATGCTATCTACGGCAGTACTGTCTATCACGATGCTATCCATAGCAAGATTGCCGGCAGGAATACTGTCGTTCACTTCTTCTGCTCTACTGACTACAGCCAGCAGAACGAGCAACACAATATGTACAACCTTTATTACACGCATACGTGCGCCTGCTTGCACAAAAAAAGCATGCAAAAGTACTATTTTTTTTTCACTTTTCCAAATTTCTCGTTCTTTATTTGGATTTTTTACGAAAAAAGCGTCATTTATTTGCTTTTTCAAAAAAAAAGTCGTACCTTTGCAGCCCAAATTGGTGAAAGATGAATACTACGTTTAAGGAGAAAATCGAAACGCTCAAAGCGGAAGCGCAAAACTTGCAGGCAAAGAATGCCGAGGAGTTGGAACAATTACGTCAAAAATACCTTAGCAAGAAAGGTGCAGTTACTGCACTTTTTGATGAGTTTAAACTGTTTCCGAAGGAGGAAAAAGCCCAATGGGGAGCGTCGGTTAACCAACTCAAACAACAAGTTGAATCGCGCATTAGTGAACTACGTGACGCAGTAACCGTGCATTGTGCATCGTCAACCGTCAACCTCGATCTAACCCGTACTCCGGACCCCATTGCTATGGGTACAAGGCATCCTCTTTCTCTGGTTAGAGAGCAGATTATTGACATTTTCTCACGTATTGGTTTCACCGTGGCGGATGGCCCCGAAGTGGAGGATGATAAGCATGTCTTTGGTATGCTTAATTTTGCACCCGAGCACCCCGCGCGTGACATGCAGGATACCTTCTTTATAGAAAAAGCAGAAGGTGTGCAAAAGCCGACTGATATTCTTCTCCGTACGCACACTTCTAGTGTTCAAACACGTGTCATGACCCAGTGGGCTAAACAACTCGCCGATTCATCAACTCACCAAGTCCCCGACTCTTTAAGAGTCCTCTGCCCCGGTCGCGTCTTCCGTAACGAAGCCATTTCGGCGCGTGCGCATTGCTTCTTCCATCAGGTGGAGGGCTTATATATCGATAAGAATGTCAGCTTTGCTGACTTGCGTCAGGTCTTGCTTTATTTTGCCAAGGAGATGTTTGGACCCGAAACGCAGATTCGTTTGCGTCCGTCTTACTTCCCCTTCACCGAACCGAGTGCTGAAATGGATATCTCTTGCGACCTTTGTGGCGGTAAGGGCTGTTCGTTCTGTAAGGGTACCGGTTGGGTAGAGATTCTTGGCTGTGGTATGGTCGATCCCAATGTCTTGGAGAGTTGCGGAATAGATAGTAAAGTCTATACCGGCTATGCTTTTGGCTTGGGTGTAGAGCGTATCACCAACCTCAAGTACCGTGTCAAGGACTTACGTCTCTTCTCCGAAAACGACATCCGTTTCTTACAGCAGTTCGAGAGTTGCTAACGATCTGCTGTTATCTGTTGTCTGTTATCTGTCCTTCTTCGGAACCAACATTTTACGCCAAAGTAATATTCGCTCTTGATAACGATAGGATGAGACACCCCTATCAACAAGAACGTCGCTAAACCTAAAATAATTCCTTCAAAATTCATAATGTGTGTTATTGGGCTTTTATGGTAGCATAATTTGTGGGTGTGCAGCCATGTACAGCAGCAAAAGCGCGATAGAACGTGCTGCGATAGCTATAGCCCACTTGCTGACTTATTGAACTGATGTCCATCTTTCCTTCATTGATGAGTTCCGTCGCTTTGCGAATACGCAACTGATTGATGTAATCGTAAAAAGTCAACCCTGTCGTTTGTTTCAGTTGCAGAGTGAATGCCGTGTGACCAATGCCCATTTGGTGAGCTAACTCGTCACGTGTCAAGTCGGCATGAGTGTATAGTTCCTGTCCCTCGCAAACTTCTTTCAGTTTGAGTAAGAACGCATTATTCTCGTTTTCGTTTTGATTTTCGTCTTCGTTCTCGTTCTCGCCTTCCTGTTGGACTATGATAAAAGTTCCGTCGTCATTAGCCGCCTCTTGTACCATAACCATGCGGTAAACATGGATATAAGCATAATGCCATATAAAGAACGATATTCCGTAGTAAAAAATCGGCTCTAACGGATTTTTGCTGGTGAAGTATAAGATATAATTGATGATTAGGAAAAAAAGCATAAACAGCATGACATAAAACCAACGTACAGAACGACCTTCTAACGATGAATAATAGTCTTTTAGTTCCGCTTCATGACGATGACCGTAGATGAGAATGTAAATAATCATCGCTATTACATAACCTATCACAAGCAGGGTAAAGATGTGTAAATACCACTTTTCGCCAATGATAACGCCCACCGTAGACAACACTACAAAAGGAACCACGTTTGCCCAAATACGCGTTTTCGTAATCGGTTGCGGGCGCACCAATAACACCATGTTGATTGCGCCAATTGGAACTGCCCAAGAATCAAAATAGATGAGATACATAGACCAGTCTGCCTCCACAAAAGAGCGAACCATAAAAGCTACAAAGAATTGTATTGCCAGCAGCATTGCTAATGTCCCGCTCCAACGGCGCAAAGGTACTGCCGGATGAGTTTCATATTCCTCGCGAGGAAAAAGAGTTCGACCAAAAAGAAAAACAACTGCCCAACCTAATTGGGTCATAAAAAGCACTCCTATAAGAAGCGTAAAAATATGATATAACGATACGTCCATATTAAAGTTATTGCGAAAAAGGGCTGCAAAATTACTACTTTTTTTTCACATATACAAATTTTATGCCAAAATAATGTCCATTTGCAAAGGGGAATTTACAACCCTCGCGGCTCGTATGCGACACAAACGGCTCGTATGCTACACCAACGGCGCGTATGCTACAACTGCGGCGCGTATGCTACAACAATTATTTGCACCATTCCCAAAAAAGCAGTACTTTTGCAGCCGATTTTCAAATTAAATTCAAAAATGTATGAAAAATTATTTAAAAACAATGTTTGCATGCTGCTTAGTAGCAGTAATTGCA
>JAGHSG010000113.1 GCA_018066005.1 Bacteroidales bacterium
GGATTCTCCACGGCAAAGAGACGGTCATACAGACGTGCTTCCACATCGATACAGGTATTACATTCTACCCAGTTGATAGTGGCTTTGGTCTTGCGGTTACCGCCTTCGGTACCGGATTTGCTATCGGGGTCGTAGGTAGCATATACGGTTGTTATATTGCCTGCGGCATCTTTTTCGCAGCCCGTAGCTTGAATGATGTACGCATTCTTCAAACGCACTTCACGGCCACCGGGGCTGAGGCGGAAGAAGTTCTTGTCGGCTTCTTCCAAAAAATCGCCACGCTCAATATACAGTTCTTTGGCGAAGCGCATTTCGCGCGTGCCCAATTCGGGATGTCCGTCTATATTTTCGGCTGTCAGGTTCTCCCCTTCTCCCTCGTAGTTAGTCAGCACGAGTTTGACGGGGTCAAAGATAGCACAAACGCGAGGGGCTTTTTCTTTTTGGTCTTCGCGAATAGCATTTTCGAGCCATGTATAGTCAATCATACCTTCCACCTTGGTATAACCAATTGTGTTGATAAAGGCACGAATAGCCTCGGGGGTGTAACCGCGACGACGCAATCCGCAAACGGTCGGCATACGCGGGTCATCCCAGCCTGCAACGAGACCTTCTTTAACCAATTGCAACATCTTGCGTTTGGACATAACGGTATATGTTATATTGAGGCGGTTGAACTCAATCTGGTGGGTACGGTCCTCTTTATCCTCGGCATTACGTTGATAGCCGAAATCAATCATACGGTCGATGTAATAGTCGTATAAAGGACGGTGTACCACAAATTCGAGGGTGCAGATGGAATGTGTCACGCCTTCAAAATAGTCACTCTGTCCGTGTGCAAAGTCATACATGGGATATACATTCCATTTGCGACCGGTACGATGGTGGGGGTGTGACGTGATGATACGGTACATAATAGGGTCACGGAAGTGCATGTTCGGATTAGCCATATCTATTTTGGCACGCAGTACCATCTTACCTTCTTCTATCTCACCGTTCTGCATAGCCTGGAACAGGCGCAAGTTCTCCTCCACGGGGCGGTCGCGATAAGGTGAAGCCACACCGGGCTCGGTGGGTGTACCTTTCTGCTCTGCTATCTGTTCAGCGGTCTGCTCATCTACGTAAGCCATGCCATGTTTGATAAAGTCGATCGCTAAGTCGTAGAGTTTCTCAAAGTAGTCGCTGGCATAATAGACATTTCCCCAGTGGAAACCGAGCCATGCTATATCCTGCTGGATAGAGTCCACATATTCGGTATCTTCCTTGACGGGATTGGTGTCATCAAAACGCAGGTTACATACGCCATTATAGCGGTCGGCTATTCCGAAGTCCATGCAGATGGCTTTGACGTGACCTATATGCAAGTAGCCATTAGGTTCAGGCGGGAAACGAGTTTGTATGCGTCCGCTGTTCTTACCTTCTTGCAGGTCTTTCTCGACTATTTGCTCAATAAAGTTGAGCGATTTTTCCTCGTTTTCCATATTATAAACCTTTAATGACGCCTCTTGGCGACTCTTTAATGAAATTAACAATCAAATCACGTTCAGCACTTTGTGGCACGTCAGCCAGCACTTTTTCCATTGCTTGGGTCATGTTCATTTTGGACATATATACCAAGCGATACACTTGCTGAATCGTCTCCACCTGCTCTTTGGTGAAACCACGGCGACCCAATCCGACCGAGTTGATACCGCAGAATTGGATAGGATCACGGGCAGCCATTACGAAAGGCGGTACATCTTTATTGACGTGACTGCCACCTTGAATCATCACATGTGCTCCGATGTGCGAGAACTGATGCACGAGTGTGCCGCCACCGATGACGGCATAATCTTCAACCACCACTTCGCCGGCTAATTGTGTAGCGTTGGACATGATGACATGGTCTTTCACCACTACATCGTGTGCCACGTGGCAATACGCCATGATAAGGCAGTTATTACCCACGACGGTCTTACCTTTGCTGGCTGTTCCGCGGTGAACGGTAGAGCACTCACGCAAGACGGTGTTGTCGCCTATGTACGTGTACGTCAACTCACCTTGGAACTTCAAGTCCTGCGGTACAGCACCGACAATAGCAGTCGGGAACACGTGGCAGTTCTTGCCGATACGTGTATGTTCACACACTGTGGCGTTGGCATCTATCACAGTACCCTCACCTATTTCTACATCTTTGTCAATAAACGCGAACGGACCTACTTCGACCGTTTCGTGCAGTTTGGCGTCCGGATGGACGTAAGCTAATGGACTAACCATAAATATCTTTATTTAATTATTTTTCTCAGTTGTTTGCAACATGTTGTGTTGAAGCCGTGCCCGGGGCACTCGGCACTTATCTGACCGCGGATATACACGCCGGATAGTGCCAAATCTCCAATCACATCCAGCAGTTTATGCCGAGCCGGTTCGTTCTCGTAACGCAAGGGGGTCAGGTATCCCAATTGGGAGGCATCAATAGTCGGTTTACCCATTTTGCGAGCCAAGCGATTCATACTCCACTGCCATATTTTCTTGTCGTAAATAACGACGGCATTGTCTATGTCTCCCCCTTTTATCAGTCCCAAGTTCAGCAGAGGTTTTATCTCGCGCAGAAAGCAGAACGTACGGGCGTCGGCTATCTCGGTAGCAAAGTGACTCAAATCGGTCAATTCAGCCGTTTGCTCGCCCAAGACGGGAGAGGGATAAGACACTTTAACCTCTACTGCATATTTCGCTGCGGGTATGATGCGCATACGATTAAAGCCCTTGTTATCAAACGAGACAGGTTCGGTAACGACCCACTCTTTGACATCGGCTTCCTGCTCCTTCAGTCCCACTTTGTTTATCTGTTCCACATACTGTTTGGCACTACCGTCCAAGATAGGTATCTCGGGGGCGTCCACTTCCACCAACACATTCGTCACGCCCAGGGCATAAAAGGCAGCCATCATGTGTTCCACCGTACTCACTTTCCACGCCCCGTTTTCCAACACCGTTCCGCGGGTTGTCTTGGTCACATAGTCTGCCACCGCTTCATAGGTCGGTTTCCCTTCCAAATCTACACGACATATACGAATACCCGTATTCGCGTCTGCAGGCAGGAAAGAAGCATGAATGCACCCGCCCGTGTGCAGCCCGGGTCCCTCTAATGTAAATGCCTTATTGATGGTTTTCTGTTTCACTATTCCATTTAGGTTATAGGTAGTAGGTTATAGGTAGTAAGGCATTGTACAATAGTTAGTGCGGACTATAAGACCTTATCCTTTGTACAGCGTTTTTGCGGGCTTTACTACCTTCTATCTACTACCTTCTATCTATTCCTAATTTAACTTCCGGTACATCTCGGGCAACTTACGCATCACGGCATAGACGCGGCGGCACAGACCGGCATCCATGGCAGGACTGCCGAGGTACATACCGGGTTTGGTAATGCTGTTAGGCACACCCGTTTGCGCGCCGAATATACAGTTGTCGGTTATCTGTATATGTCCGGCAACACCCACCTGACCGGTCAGCATACAATGGTTACCAACGGTCGTTGAGCCGGCTATACCTACTTGCGAGCAGAGAACGGTGGATTCGCCGATTACCACGTTATGCGCCACTTGTACAAGGTTATCTATCTTGGTATTCTTTTTGATACGCGTCTCACCCATCATAGCGCGGTCCACCGTCGTGTTGGCACCTATCTCCACATCGTCCTCGATGACGACTATTCCTATCTGTGGCACTTTATGGTAAACGCCCTGTGCATCCGGTTCGAAGCCGAAGCCGTCTCCGCCGACAACCACACCGGCATGCAGGATGCAGTTAGCACCCACGCGGCAGTTGTAATAAACCTTAACGCCCGGGTACAGAATGGTGTTGTCACCTATTACGACGTTATCCCCCACATACACTTGCGGATATATCTGCACGCCTTTGCCCAGACGGACATTCTTACCGATATATGCCATGGCACCTACGTACGCATCTTCGGGCACTTGCACTCCCTCGGCGATAAAAGCAGGTTGTTCGATGCCTTGGCGCTTGGGGTTCAGCACTTCTGCCACGGCTTGCAGCAGTTGAGCCATAGCGGCACGGGCGTTATCGACCAAGATAATCGTGCATTGTGCATTGTCCATCGTCAACTGATAAAGTTCCTTGGTCAGCAGCACAACGGATGCTTTGGTTTCTGCCAGGTACGGCAGGTATTTCTCTTCACCCAAGAAGCACAAATCACCTTCTTTGGCGGTTTCCAAACCGGCTACATTACTTACTTTTTTCTCGGCGTCACCTTTTAGTTCGCCTTGCAGCATCATGGCTATTTGTCCAGCACTAAATTCCATATTTTTATTTATTCTTAATTCTACGCTCTAAACTGAAACAGATATTGTTTCCTCGGTTTGCGTGTCAACGCTTTTAAGTCCAATATCTCGCTGGCGGAAGCAATATCCTTGACCGTTCCATCCTGATAGAGAATGTCAATGGAGTCATCTTTTTCGGAGTAGGTGCTATTGGTCGAGACATGTTCCACAAAGAAATAGTGTGCATCTTGCGGCTCTATTCCCAAGACCTGTACATAATGCTCGGTCAGCATTTTTTTATCCTCCTCACTTAACGGCTCTGCCAACAGTCGTCCCTTGTATAAACGCCTATTGATAAACGCTTCGCTCAATAAACGGAGCACTTTATCGTCGCTGGACATCCATGCCTTGATGGCGCTGATGACGTCACTATCGTCCAACAGGGCATACTGGCGCATCGCCTCGCTACCCACATAAAAATCCTTCTCCGTAATGCGGTTGTACAGGAAATAATGCAACGCCGGACTGGCGAACAGCGTTACCTGTGACTGCGACATTGCCAACTCTTTGGCACGACTTAACACGGCTATCAATAACTGCTCGGCAGCCACGCTGGTCTTATGCAGATAGACTTGCCAATACATAAGCCGACGAGCCACAAGGAATTTCTCCACGCTGTAAATACCTTTGACCTCTACCACCAGTTTATCATCCACCACATTCAGCATTTTGAGCAGCCGTTCACTGGCGACACGCCCCTCCTGCACACCGGTGAAGAAAGAGTCACGGCACAGGTAGTCCATTCGGTCCACATCTAACTGACTGCTAATCAGTTGATGCAGGAAATGGCGTTTATACTTATCCTTGAAAATGGCTATTGCCTCGTCCAGCGGACCGGTTTGGAACAAGTTGCTTTGTGCTTTATCTTCCAAGTCGCGGTTAATCTGCTCCATCATCAGCAGACTTATTTCCTCGTGGGTTATACCTTCCACCAGCGTATGTTCCAACACATGCGAGAAAGGTCCGTGACCTATGTCGTGCAGCAGAATGGCTATCTCGGCAGCGGTGGCTTCGTTCTCACTAATCTCCACCCCTTTTTGGCGCAACGATGCAATGCCTTCCTGCATCAGGTGCATAGCGCCCAATGAGTGGCTGAACCGCGTATGCATGGCTCCGGGATAGACCACGTTACTCAGCCCCAACTGACGTATCCGCCCCAGCCGTTGCACGAACGGATGCTGCAATACATCGTACACCAACTCGTTTGGAATATTCAGGAATCCAAACACCGGGTCATTGATTATTTTACGTTTATTCGGCATTATTTCAAATTAGCGTGCAAATATACAACAAAAATTTGGGATACGCAACTTTTAAGAGCAAAAAATAAGATTTTCATCTTATTATTGTATGTTTTGCGATAGGATATGAGAGTTCACTCACAATAGACTATCGCAAAATAGGCAATATAGGGCTTTTGCCCTTTTGCTCTTTATTTGCGTATTTTAATAAAAGTGAGGACTACCATTCGGAGGAATTGCGAGTTTACGAGCAAGGGAGTGCCGAATATACAACGACACCGTCGGCATGCGGCGTCCCAATATACAACAATCTATCGCAAGGCACTTTGTGCCGTTCATTCTACGGTTTGACTCGTGTCTAACCTTAGCGATACCTTAGCGATACCTTAGTGATACGTTAGTTATAGGTTAGTTATTACTGAAGGATCTCCGTACTTTTTTCGTACTATTTGCCTACTTTTTCCGCGTGATTTGGGCGTGATTTCCGCGTCCTTTCCGCGTCCCTCTAATAGGATTGCGCTCCTTCACCGGTTCACCGATTCACCGATTCACCGGCGCCTCTGGCGCCTTGCATTCCGGCATTCCTCCACATGTGTCGTGTGGAGAAATGGAGAAACGGAAATTTCTCCATTTCTCCATTCCTCCATTACTTTCTTATGGAGTTTCCGCTACATAATAGCAGTTGCGGATTGCGGGTTTCGGTTTCATCCGCAATCCGCAAACCGCAACAACATTCTCTCTTGCGGTTGTTCCGCCACATATCCCAGTGGCGGTCGTGGCGGAATGGCGGAAACCGCCACACCGCCATACCGCCATTACCTTTCTATGGCGGTTTCATCGCTTTATATCGTCCATCTTTAGCCGCTTTGCGGCGTTCTATTAGCGTTAGCGTTCTATTAGGCACTCCGTGCCGTTCAATTAGCGCAGCGTTCT
>JAGHSG010000093.1 GCA_018066005.1 Bacteroidales bacterium
TTTAATACCTATTTAGTATGAATAAAGCTGATCTCGTAGCTGCCGTTGCAGCTAAAGCTAACATGACAAAAGTTGCAGCCGCTGCTGCCGTTGATGGTGCTATTGACGCTATTGTTGAAGCTCTGAAGAAGGGTGACAACGTTCAACTCATTGGTTTTGGTACTTTCTCTGTTGCTCAAAAAGCAGCTCGCAAGGGTATCAACCCCAAGACAAAACAAGTTATCAACATCGCTGCAAAGAAAGTTGCTAAATTTAAAGCCGGTGCTAAATTGGCTCTCTAATTAGCAATCTTTTACATAAAACGAGTTGCTCTCACGGGCAACTCGTTTTTTGTGAAACAACAAGGTTTTATTTTTTAAGACAAAGATTATGTTGAACATTATTTTGGGTGGCGCTCCGGGAAGCGGTAAGGGAACTATCTCGGAACTGATTATGAACCAATACGGGTTACAACACCTCTCTACCGGAGATGTCCTCCGTGCTGAGATTAAATCCGGCAGTGTGTTGGGTCAGGAAATTGACGCCATCATTTCCAAGGGCAATCTGGTGCCGGATAGCAAGATGATTGACCTGATTGAGAACTACCTTAACAACCTTGCACCGGACTGCAAAGGCGTTATCTTTGACGGCTTCCCTCGTACGGTGGAACAAGCCAAAGCCTTGACGGAATTGTTGACTGCACATAATATGGATGCTGTCATGATTGATTTGTATGCCGAAGAAAGTGTCATTATCAACCGACTGATTAATCGTGGCAAAACGAGCGGTCGTGCCGATGATAACTTGGAAACAATCAAGAAGCGTTTGGATGTTTATCAGACGCAGACTAAACCTGTTTGTGAATATTTCTTGAATTTGCGCAAATATTTCATGGTGAATAGCAATATCAATCCGACTTGTACTTTCTCGCAGATTGAAGCCCTACTCACGATGATGAATAAATAACGCTACACTCTACACTCTACACTCTAAACTCTACACTTTCTCATGGCTGCCAATTTTATTGACTACGTTAAGATTTACTGCCGCTCCGGCAAGGGCGGTGCGGGTTGTATGCACCTGCATCGTGCCAAGTATGTACCCAAAGGCGGTCCGGACGGAGGAGACGGCGGTCGCGGCGGTCATATCATATTGGAGGGTAACCGCAACCTATGGACACTGTTGCACCTTAAATACCAAAAACATATCATGGCCACCGACGGCGGTCGTGGCGGCGAGAGTCGCAGTTTTGGTAAGGACGGCGAGGATAAGGTTATTCAGGTTCCTTGCGGCACGGTTGTCTATGACGGGGACACGGGTGAGTGGTTGTGCGAAGTGAAAGAGCATGGCGAGCGTATCGTGTTGCTCAAAGGTGGACGCGGCGGCTTGGGTAACTGGCATTTCCGTACCGCTACCAATCAGACTCCGCGTTATGCCCAACCCGGTGAGCCGTGTCAGGAGAAGAATGTTATCATGCAACTCAAAGTGCTGGCGGACGTCGGTCTGGTAGGCTTCCCTAATGCCGGTAAATCGACGTTGTTAAGTGTGGTTAGTGCCGCCAAACCGGAGATAGCCGATTATCCGTTCACCACGCTGACGCCTAATTTAGGCATCGTCTCCTACCGCGATAATCAGTCATTCTGTATGGCAGACATTCCCGGTATTATAGAAGGTGCCAGCGAAGGTAAAGGATTGGGATTGAGGTTCTTACGTCATATTGAGCGCAATGCCGTGCTGCTCTTTATGGTGCCTGCTACGAGCGACAAGATAGACAAGGAATATACTATTTTGCTGTCCGAATTGGAGAAATACAACCCCGAGTTATTGTCCAAAGCACGCATCTTGGCGATTAGCAAATGCGACACGCTGGACGAAGCAGGTGTGAAGAAACTGCGCACCAAAGCCGCTAAGTTGGAGACCAAGTTGGGCATAAAAGTCGTGCTGTTGTCTTCGTTGAGCGGGCTGGGCGTGGCTGAATTGAAAGACGCTTTGTGGGAGGAGTTGCAGAAGGAGCAGAATCAAGTCATCGAGATTTCGCATGCTCCAATTGAGGTAGAAAGTCGAGTGCTTACCGACGGCGAACCGACGGCGAACCGAGACGTGGAAGAGACGGAGACTATTTATTTGAACGAAGTGGATGAAGAGTGGGATTTGGATAAGTACAGAGGTATAGGTTGGGACACGCAAAACTAACATATAAGCGTTTTTTGGAATGGTGGGAGAAGCACATCAGTCAGAAAAATTTGGTGCTGTTTCTCTCGCTGTTGGTAGGTGCTTTGTCAGCCTTGGCATCTATCGTTCTTAAAGAGTTAATTCATCTTATCAAGTATTTGATAGCCAATCAGTTGGCGGAAGGACATAACCACATCTGGTTTTTTATCGGTCCGATGGTGGGTATTGCTTTGGCGTCGCTGTTTGTGCATTATATCGTTCGCGATGACATATCGCATGGTATAACCAAGATTCTCTATGCCATTTCCCAGCGTAAGTCGATTATCAAGTTGCATAACTGTTGGTCGTCCGTATTGGGGTCTGCTTTGACCATCGGTTTTGGTGGTTCGGTCGGAGCAGAAGCACCTATTGTGCTGACAGGTGCCGCTATCGGCAGTAACCTTGCCAAGGCGTTCCGCTTGAATCAGAAGACCATGATGCTTATGATTGGTTGCGGTGCTGCGGGTGCTATTGGTGGTATATTCCAGGCGCCTATTGCCGGTTTGGTCTTTACGCTCGAAGTGCTGATGATGGATTTGACGATGACCAGTGTGGCTCCGTTGCTTATTTCGTCGGTTACTGCCACGGCTATCTCGTTTATCTATACGCATCAGCGTTCTATGTTTATGTTGATGCAGATAGAGCCGTTCTCGCTGCATCGCATCCCGTACTATATCATCTTGGGTCTGTTGTGCGGACTGGTCTCGCTCTATTTCACGCGGGGTATGAACCGTTTGGAAGGGTTCTTCAAGAAGTATATCCGTTCTATCGGGATGAAGATATTGGTTGGCGGCTCGGTGTTGGGCTTGCTGATTTATTTGTTCCCGCCTTTGTATGGTGAAGGATATGATGTTATCTACGACTTGATGAACGGCAACGCCATGTCCACGTTGGAGGACAGTCCTTTGGCTGCGTTGGGTCGCACGTCGTGGATATTGGTTGGATATTTATTGCTCGTGTTGCTCTTTAAGATTGTGGCTTCGGCAGCCACCAACGGTGGCGGTGGTGTCGGCGGTATCTTTGCCCCGTCGCTTTTTATGGGTGCTATTGTGGGCTTCATCTTGGCACGGCTGCTCAATATGGCAGGTCTGACGGCTCCGGAGAGCAATTTCGTGTTGGCAGGTATGGCTGGACTTATGTCGGGTGTCATGCACGCTCCGCTGACGGGTATCTTCCTGATTGCCGAACTCACGGGCGGTTATCACATGTTCATGCCGCTGATGGTGGTGAGTGTGGTGTCGTATTTGATTATTTTGCTTTTTGAGCCTCACAGTCTGTATGCCATGCGTCTGGCGCAGAAAGGTGAGTTGCTCACGCATAATAAGGACCGTTCAGTCTTGACCCTGATGCATATTGAGCAGGTGTTGGAGACGGATTTGCAGGTGCTTCAACCCAAAATGAAACTGGGTGAGTTGGTCAAAGTCATTGCCAATAGTCACCGTAATATCTTCCCCGTGGTGGATGCGCGGGGACGTCTGATGGGTATTCTGTTGTTGGATGAGATACGTAATATCATGTTCCAGCAGCGACTGTACGACCGCTTTACGGTGGAAGATTTGATGACTTCTCCGGCAGCGTTGCTGTCGGTGAATATGCCGATGGAGAAAGTGATGGAGACGTTTGAAGATACGGGTGCGTGGAATTTGCCCGTAGTGGATGAAAAGAAAAAATACCTTGGCATGGTCAGCAAGTCCAAGATATTCAATTCCTATCGCGACGTCCTTGTCCGCCTTTCAGACGAGTAACTTTTTAGTCGAGAGTCGGCCGAGGGTCTCTCGAGGGGCGACCGACACTCTCCAAGGGGGAATTGCTGCCAAATTTGTCGATTTGTCGCTTGAATATTTAAATTGCTAATTTAGATATTCAAGTAAAATGTAAATTGCAATTTCTATGTATATGATTTCTTACGCCAACTCTGGGCAGGCAAACTTTTTTAGTTTCCGGTCTTCCTTTCCGTGTGTTTTAACGCAGCATCAACGGAGTATATACGGAGCATTGTGTCGGATCTGTGATGTATCTGAAAAGTATTTGTTTTATTGCCGATTATTAAGAATAAGAGCCGAAATGCGTTTTGCACTTCGGCTCTCTAATCATAAGTTGATTGCCCGCTCACGTTAGGACTATTTCTTGCTCATGAAAAATTTAAACTATTTGCAAATAAAAATTTCATCAATAACATTTCGAGTAATCAATATACAACTGATTGGTGTTTAGATATGAATTGTAATTAGATCCTTTGCTTGTATAAATAAGATTATCCAATTTCAATTCTCCATCAATATTCATCATAAGCCAAATCACATCTAAAAACAAATTACCATATTCGTCCATTAACTGAACTTCATAAATATTATCTATTCCGTAATAGTTAGAGACCACTACTTCCCCTGATGGACAATCTTGACAAGCTCTAAAAATATCCGCTTCCATTGCCTCATCTTTCATACGTTCATAAAACCGTGTAGTAGTAATTGACCAATCATATTGCTTCGTTGTAGATAGATTAACATAAAATGCTTGAATTTTTTCTGCCATTTTTTGTTGTTGAAGTGTTTTATTCTCGGTGAAAGATTCTGACAAATATACTTCAAGCTCTGTTGATTTTCTTGCGGATTCTATAGCTTCATGACTACCGGCAAAGAGCGAACATTTAATAATAAAAACTAACAAAAATACAAAAGTACCTATTCCAATAATTTGCACGATGTCTTTCTCTTTAATATAACTATCTTGTACGGATGTTTTAAGATGTACTTTTTCTTTTATTTGATTCCAACTCCAATAATGTAATTGATGTTGTTTGGAAATTGCTTCAAATCCATTATGGAAACGGTTGGTATATATGTATGCAGAAAGACATTCTATGATTATAAAAAATAGAATAAAGCCATTCATATTAAATCCATCAGCCACTGCATTAATCATTCTAACGAATTCTATTATTTCTATAATTACTCCACCTACTGAAATAATAGAACACCCCATTAGTGTATAATAGCATAGATAAATAATGGTTGCGTTTTGCTTTTTAAGTTGTACACAATAAATAATACATACGACGATAGCAAAGAAAACGACAAAAGTAAGAATAGGAACTATCGTAGAAAGTACATCATTAAAACGTAATATCGCTATAGGAGTAGCTATATCATTAATAAATCCATTACTTCTTAACCATCGAAGAATTATACCAATCCAACCGCTATCAAATAACCCAATATAAGTATCTACATTAAATAAAGAGGATATTACTGATGCTATAGAAG
>JAGHSG010000013.1 GCA_018066005.1 Bacteroidales bacterium
ATATATTCGGGATACTGTTTGCCGTCTCCGTAATAATAGACGTTAGTCAGGATTCCGCCTTGAAAGCCATAGTCGGCATCGTAGGCAATAGACGGAAGGATACCAAAGTTCCAACCTGTCTTGATGGGATTACCCAAAGAATCCACTTCTTGCGGTTTCTTTTCTTTCTTGGCAAAAGAGCAGGGAACAACGAACAAAAAACAAAAACCTGCAATCAAAAGACGTTTCATAGTTTTATTTTAAAAAGTAATACATACCTATACCGAGGTAGGTGCCTACGGCATAACCAATCAGACCGATGACCAGACCGGATATAAGGACTTTCTTATTTCCCATTGCACCCACTACCGGCGGCACGAAAGGAGGCGAGCAGAGAAGGGCTATCTGGCTGACGGTAAACAAGTCACCACCCACCTTGAACAAACGGCAGAAGAGCAAGTGTATAAGGCCACCTACGATAATTATCCAAAAAACAAATGCACCAATACCGAAGGTTGACCCCTGAATACTATGATAGTCAAACAAGGATGCTACGATAATGGAGAAAATCAGAATGAAGAACATACCCAATTCAAAAGTCTTGGGCAATTCGCGCACTTTCTTAAAGAACGACGCAATAAGTCCCAACGTGGTGATAGTCAAGATAATAACCAACTCATTCAGCACCGGTTTGGTGGGGTCTTCGGGGTTAGCGGGAATAATACCCATCTTCCACAACAGAATACTCAATCCGGCACCAATAGCCAAGAACAGAATACTCAATGCCAAACCGAGAAGGGTAAGATACCAGTTATCTTTACGCATCATGTGCCCATAGTCCTCAACGTCGCTAACAGGAGCTTCAATCGTTTGGGGTTTGCGGCGTATCTCATTGGTTGTCTCGTCCTTAAAGGGTAGCCAACGACGGAAAATCTTGTAGCCGCCACCGAGGATGAAAACAATATAAGGCATGGTCAATACCATTTCAAAAGCCAACACAATAGCCATGACGGACTTATCCACGCCCAAAGCCGCGCCGAGTGCGTTAAAGTTCATCGTACCACCGGTATAAATACCCGTCATCATAGCAGCCACCTTGGGGAAATCAGGTATTTGGCGGGAACGGAAGTAATAATAACCCGTTATGACCGCAACGGAGACAGCCACTATACCGCCCACAAGCGACCAAATAGTCTTAGGCAGGGCCTTCGTCCACAATTTGAAATCGCAGTTAAACAGCATAAGGGGGATAGCAATAGGTACGGCGATGTTCATCAGCATGTTCTGAATATTATTGAACATCATCTCCTCCATACTATCCGGCGTGAAGGACACCAATCCCGTGATTGCCATGAGGATACCCAAGATATACGCGGTAACAACCGTACCGATTTTTTGCACCCATTTCCAATGGATAAACATGTGTATAATGGCTATCGGCAGCACGATATAGAGTGCTAACATCAGCACCACACGCACCATTTCAGGGTTAGAGATAATCTGTTCTTGCATAATTAATCGTCATTTAAGTGTCTCATCTGGTATAGATATTCCTGGACAAATGCCCAGAAAGGATACGCCGTGAAGAGGGTCAGTGGGATAAGGATAAATTGCAGCAGGTACTGCACGGAATTATGGAAGGCGGGATCCTGAATTTTATGTCGGATGAGTAAAGTTAATAATCCTAACGGAGCCGTCAAAACGGCAGACAGCACAAACAAAGGTGCCAACAGAATAACAAAGGCATAGCGCAACGACCGGCACAGACGGGGTCGATCCATTTGGGCATAGAGAGCAGGTTTATGGGCTTTCAGTTCTGCCCAGTTTTTCTCGTAGTCCTCATCATCGGGGACATAGAGAATTTGCTCCTTCATTCGCTTTGTCAATTCATCGCGTAATGCCAAGATGAGTTGCGGTTCGGTCATATCCTCACCATGTGTCTGTTTATATTCAGCAAAGGCCTGCTTGGCAAATTCGGTCACGTTGATAGGGTGCCCTATATTAATAAGGAGCGAGTCCCACAAGTGAAAATAGTCACCATATTCCAACCCTACCGGGAGGATATAGATAGGACGCAGATGTCCGAACTGCTCGTTGGCATGTAAGGCAATACGGAATATTCCTTTCGCCAACGGCAGGAGCGAGTGCATAGGGCGATGAGTTCCCTCCGGAAGGATGCAAAAAGCGACTCCTGCTTCCAACGTATAGACTGCATTCTGCATCGTCTCATCGTTATGGCGGACTTCGTCCACGCCATCACGCATACGACGTATGGGCATAATTTTCAGTCCATTCAGAAGCCAAGCAATCTTGGGATTTTTGAAAATATCAGCGCGAGCGACAAAGACTTTGCGGTGACGATTGATGCCTAAAACGGCGAGCGCATCACAAAGTGCGTTAGCGTGGTTAGGCGCATAAATCAAGGCACCGTCGGTAGGTATATTCTCTTGTCCGACTATTTTGTACCGCCGATAAGACAGGCGAAACATCAAGTCCACGAGAGGACGAAATGCCTTATAGACCTTATCTTTATCTTGAATTTCTGCCATTCTTACACAAATTTGGGTGCAAAGATACACTTTTTTTTTGATATTTGCAAATTTTTCTGCAAGTTTAGCAAGGAGAGCAAAAATTTAATGTACGTATTGTCCTAAGACATTATAAATACGTCCCGCCTGCTCGATACATAACTTACCATTTTTTAGGTACTTATGTGCCTTGCCATTCGTTGTTGTTGCGGGCAAAGCGGTCTTGGTTGCGTTATATGAGAAGTGAATAGTGGAGCCATAATACGACGTACAGACACCTGAGATGATGGGTTCGTTGTTGACATCGTATTTCAGCGTTATTTCACCATCAACCAAATACCAAATAGCATGTGCCCAGCCATTCATATCCATAACGGCTGCATAACATGGGATAACGATATTTCCATAACGTCCCAAGGACGAACTGAAGACATTGTTTTCATCCTCCGAAGTAGATAATGGGTACGTTCCTTCCGGAATAATTTCGTCCGTAGAATAGAAGCCTAACTGAACATAATAAATCAGTCCATCCACATCCGGCGTCTTTTGCAACAGATACATATCTATGATGGGGTCCTTATCCGTACGGTTATCCACCCAAATGAGCGAATCTAAGACCATGGTGAGGTCATACTTCTTACCGTGTGTTTCGTCATAATAAGGTTGCTCTTTAGGGTCTATATCTTCTTCCTCTTTGGGCAACAGGATATGTGGATTTTGAGCAAACACGAAGGAATACTCACTACCGATGGTGTCCTTGATGAGCATTTCATAGATCCATTTATCGCCCTCACCCGGTTTAAGGGTCAAGGTAGCCGATGTAAAGATATAATAATCACCACCAAAGAACCATGTGTTGAAGTCCGTTTGGTTCTGAAAGAGTAACAAACCACCCAATTCTTTTCCCAAAGAATACGTACCCTCAACCAATTCCATGGGTTTGGCTAAGATAGCATCTACAATCACATTGGGATAGCCGTCGCCACGACTTGTTCCAGAGAAGTTGAAGGTATAGTAGAACTTATTAGCCAATGAATCGGATTTTTCCGGCACATACGTTATCATGACCGTATCTATTGCCAATTCGACAAATTCGGGTTCACGCGGTTCTTCCGGCTGCTGATAGAGCATATTGTATGACGAGGCAATGATGGTGAATTCCGAGCCATTCTTGGATGTAGCTTGACCTTGTACAAAAATCGTATCACCCTTCTCGTTATAGGAGACAGACAACGAACCACTTATTAAATAATAAGGTGTATATTGTCCCCAAGCGTACTCACCGGTATCACGCAGAGCCACATAACAGGGGTCGTCGGTTTGCTGACCTAAATACCCTTGCGAAGCGGTCAAACTGCCCATTTCGCCCGAATTATTGATAGCATACGTGCCGGCCTTCCAATCTAACGTGTCGGATAGGAGACGTAACTCTATCCAGTTGTACGTCTCGTCTGCCATCTCATTCAGCGTAATCTCTATATAATCTGTCCGCTGACGGAAATTGATTACATCTGCCACAAAGGTGACGGTCGTATCCTTAGTTGGCTCAAAGCGGTAAGGGTCCTCGGGCGGTGTGGGCGGTACATCTTCCTCGCTATACTCAAACGAGAAAGCGCCAATCTGATAGACGGTTGTTCCCTCATCGGGGTAGTTCTCCACCTCCATCTGACCGCTGATAGTTGTTGTGCCATCGCCATTGGAAACAAGGGTCAACGTGGTATTATCCGAGTCATAGCAGAAGAAAGTCTTCTTATCCGACACACACTCCACCACACAATTGTAATAGTACACAGATCTATCCTTGGTAGAGAAAGTACCGAATACCGAAGCCACATCGGGCCACACATCAAATTCCAAGTCATACTTTTTATCCTTGGCATCCGTAGCACGGATGGTAATCGTATAATTCGGTTTGTCCACTGTCTTTTCCACGACCGAAGCCGTTGTGCCTGTCAGAGTAACAGGTGCAGCCATAATTGACGTTATGGCAGCACATAAGATGTTTAGAAGGTATATCTTTTTCATACTCGCACATTTACAATCGTGCAAAAGTACAAAAAAAACGGCATATACGCAAATTTTTTATGCATAAAAACACAAAAAAGCGACCCGAAGGCCGCTTTTTTGGTGATTTTAGTGGACTAGGATACTAGATAACTAGATAACTAGAGCACTAGCATATTACTTCAGCTCTGCCAAGTATTTGATGGTGCGAACCATTTGGCTGGTGTAGCTGTTCTCGTTGTCGTACCAGCTAACAACCTGTACTTGATAGGTGTCGTCGTCAATTTTGCTAACCATTGTTTGGGTTGCATCGAACAAGGAACCGAACTTCATACCGATAACGTCGCTGGAAACGATTTCGTCCTCGTTGTAACCGAAACTCTCGGTAGCAGCAGCCTTCATAGCAGCATTGATGCCTTCTTTGGTAACGTCTTTACCCTTAACAACAGCAACCAAGATAGTGGTCGAACCGGTCATGGTAGGAACACGTTGTGCGCTACCGATCAGTTTGCCGTTCAGTTCAGGAATAACCAAACCAATAGCCTTGGCAGCACGGGTGCTGTTAGGAACGATGTTTTGGGCACCTGCACGGCTACGACGAAGATCACCCTTACGTTGAGGACCATCCAGAATCATTTGGTCACCGGTATAAGCGTGAATAGTGGACATAATACCGCTTTGGATAGCAGCGTAGTTATTCAGAGCAGCAGCCATAGGAGCCAAGCAGTTGGTCGTGCAAGAAGCAGCAGAGATAACGGTGTCAGCAGGAGTCAGAGTCTTGTGGTTTACATTGTAAACGATAGTGGGCAGGTCGTTTCCGGCAGGAGCAGAAATAACAACTTTCTTAGCGCCGGCTTGGATGTGTGCAGAAGCTTTAGCTTTGCTGGTATAGAAACCGGTGCACTCCAAAACTACGTCAATACCAAGTTTACCCCAAGGCAGCTCAGCTGCGTTAGGCATAGCGTAAATGGTAATCTCCTTACCGTCAACAATGATAGAACCGGGAGTTACAACAGTCTTACCGTCCTCTGCGAGAACTGCATCTTTGTAAGCAACGGTGTGTTTACCCTCACCGAACTTGCCGGCGAAACCACCTTGAGCGGTGTCATACTTGAGAAGGTGAGCCAACATTTTAGGGCTGGTCAAGTCGTTGATAGCAACAACTTCATAACCTTCTGCTTCGAACATCTGACGGAAAGCCAGACGACCAATACGGCCAAAGCCGTTAATAGCTACTTTTGTCATAATTGTTTGATTTATTTAATGTTAATTAAATGTAATAATTCTTTTCTTTGAAAAGCGAGTGCAAAGTTACTACTTTTTTTTTAAATACGCAAACTTTTTTTTATTTTGTTAAGTTGAGTTGTCATTTCCTGCCGAAATCCTAATAGTATTTGCTTCGTAAATCCTATTTGCGTCCAAAGTCCGCAGGGATTTCTCCCCACAAAGACGTTTCCCATTTGCGAATTTCAGTTGTCCACGTATTCTCACGTAACCACTGTTCACCCTTGCAAATCATAAGGAACAATTCCTGATTTTCGGGGGTGCAGACCAATTTGGTCTTGCAATGTTTGGCTCGTACCCAAGCAATGGCGGTAACCGAATCGGTATATAAAGTCCACGGCAGATTATATTTTTTCAAATACGCCAAGCCGAGGATTAATGCCAAGAATTCGCCAATATTGTTTGTGCCCTGTTGAAAGGGTCCACGGCGAAAAACTTCTGTTCCGGTATCAGCCACCACGCCACGGAATTCCAGAATACCCGGATTTCCGCTGCAAGCGGCATCAACAGCCAAAGCAGGCAAATGTGGTTGAATAGGTTGTGGCATTTTTGTGTTGTTTTAGTAGCCCCTCCGGGAATCGAACCCGGATCTAAAGTTTAGGAAACTCGTATTCTATCCGTTGAACTAAAGGGCCCTCGTCGGAGCAACAACCTCGCAAGGGTTGATTGCCGCGCTGCTTAATCAACAGGCGAGTTGTGCTCCTCCTCTTCGAAAAACCTCTTATGAGCTTTTTCGAGTTGTTATATTATATTCTTCGAACGTATAATTAAGAAAGTCATTCATCGGTTTGGCAGCACGGGCTATATCTAATAAGTGGGACATAAAGTCCGGCGCACATACTTGGGCATCCGTCAGGGGCGTGGAGAATGTATAGGCCTTGCGTTTGAGCCAATCCGTAATTTTGGTAAATCGGGGAGATGGTGAATCGGTGAGTTTGTCGGAAATTTCGTTGAGTTGTTCTTCATAGCCGGCAGGGATTTTTTTGAGCATCCAATCGGTATCAAAATCGCCGAAGTAACGTTTCCATTGGGGATTAGACATAATCTGCTCCACTTCGTCATAATTCGCCAAAATCTCTTTGCGTAATGCCGT
>JAGHSG010000143.1 GCA_018066005.1 Bacteroidales bacterium
AGCAAACGCTTCTTGGGCGAAGGCCTCATGATTGGTGCAGTTGGGGAAGTTGCGTTCTACGTTCTTGCGAACTAACTCCACGGCTTTCTCGCTCACATCCACCGAATGCACCGTTTGAGCACCGCCACGAAGGGCATACACGCTAAATCCGCCGGTGTAGCAGAACATGTTCAGCACATCCCGTCCGTGGGCATAATGCTCCAACAAAGCGCGGTTCTCGCGCTGGTCAACAAAAAAGCCCGTCTTCTGTCCCCGTAACCAATCAATCCTAAACTCCAAACCATTCTCCGTGCTCCAAAACTCGTCTTGAATTTTGAATTTTGAATTTTGAATTAAGTAGCCGGTTTTGTCTTCGGCGGAGATGTTGACTTTGAAAGGCAGCGTGTCGTCGGATTTATAATAGACATTTTTGACCTCTTGAACGGCTTTCAGATTGGCCTCTGCAATCTGCTGACGGGCGATGTGCATACCTACCGAGTGGGCTTGTACAACGGCCGTGTCGGCATAGACATCAACCACTAACCCCGGCAAGAAATCCCCTTCCCCGTGTACCAAACGATAGGTGTTATTCTGTTGGTGAATCGGTGAATCGGTGAGTTGGTGAACCGGTGAGGCCGTGAGGTTGAGACTCTGTCGCAGTCGGTAAGCCGCCATGATGCGTTTTTCGTAGAAGTCCGCAGACAGTTCGGTTACGCCAAATTCCAACATACGAACGGCAATAGAGCCGATTTGATAGTGTCCTACGCCTAACGGCTGATTTTTGGCATCCGTAACGAGCACCACTTCTCCCTCTTGCGGAGCGTCAAAGGGGTAGTCGTTGTCCAATACGACGCGTCCTATTGCCCCTGAAAACACCCAAGGGTGAAAACGTTTAAGCGACTCTTCCTTATGCGGTTTTAATATAATAGTGGTCATTCTAAACTTTAAACTCTAAACTTTAAACTCTCCAATATCATGTCGCACAACTCGCGGATGGCACCGTCACCGCCGTTGCGGGTCAGTTGGTGAATACCGGGAATCTGCTTAATCTCGGGTCTGGCATTAAGGGGACACGCTGCAAAACCAACCTCTTTCAGCAAGTCAACATCGTTGATATCGTCGCCCACGTAGCATACTTGGGCAAGGGTAATGCCCATCTCCGCACAAATCTGTTTGCAGACGTCCAGTTTGGTCTGCTTCACTTCATCCACTTGACGCCCTACACCCATATATAGGTAGTCTAAATTGAGTTTCTTGGCACGGCGTGCCACAATCTCAGTGGTCTCGCTGGTCAGGATACCGCATCTAATGCCGGCTTTGCGCAGCAAAACCATACCCATGCCGTCATAGACACAGAAACGTTTCATCTCGTCTCCTCCTGCGGAGTAATACATACCGCCGTCGGTCAAACAACCATCTACGTCGGTCAAAAAAAGTTTAATATCTGAAAGTGTATTCATATCTCATAATTCATAATTTTTAACTAATTCCTAAAGTCTTCCTGAAAAGTTAGTTTACGGTTGCTTTCCTCGCCCTTTATTATATAAATAGGTGTTTCCGGCAGGTATTTATGCACAATGCCACAGTCATCGGTTGCCTGCAAGCCGGGGTCTTGGATGGCACGCTCGTCTGCTTGTCGGATGACGTTTAACCGAAACGCCTGCGGCGTCTGGGCGCGAAACATCGTGGCCCTGTCTGGAATGTCCACCAATCGTACATCGTGCATCGTGCATTGTGAACCGTCAACGGAATACATGGTGTCCGTAGCAGGAACGGCTACCGTAACGGCTTCGTGTTGCTCCAACGCCTGGCACACATCGTTCAAGATGCGTTGACTGACAAAAGGACGGGCGCAGTCGTGGAGAAGGATATTAATATCATCATACATCGTGCATTGTGCATTGTCAATCGTCAACCATTGAATAGCGTTCCAACTGCTTTCCCAGCGTTCCTTGCCTCCGGCAATGACTGTTATGTCTGCGGGCAGGAGTGTGCGTGCTTTTTCTATCCAATCGTGGTGCATAACAACCATAATTTGGTTGATAGCAGGGCACACACGAAAAGCCTCTACACACGTTTGCAACACGGTGCGTCCGTCGGCTAAGGTGCGGAATTGTTTGGGCAACCCTTCGCCTGCCCGCTGCCCGATACCTCCTGCTAATATGACGGCTATGTTAGTCATGTAATTGATTCATTAATTGAACAAATGCTTGGGTCATTCGATCCCAGCCGTATTTGACTTTTTCTTTTTGCAGATAGGCGGTGAAAGCCGTCTGGCGGTTGTGGGCAAAGTAGTCTTCCATACACTCGGCAATCTCCTGACTGTCAGGAGCAACGGCATAACCCATTTTGCCATGATGAACTATCTCACCCAGCCCGCCGACATTTGTAACCAAAATAGGTTTCTCAAAGTGGAAAGCCACTTGCGTCACGCCGCTCTGCGTGGCGGACTTATAGGGTTGTACAATCAGGTCGGCTGCTCCGAAGTACTTGCGCAAGTCGGCATCGGGAATGAACTCGTTTCGCAGTATGACCCTGTCCACCAATCCGTTACGGATAATCTGCTGACGGTATTTATCTTCGTCCTCGTAGAACTCGCCGGCAATGAGTAGTTGCACATCGGGTTGGGTGTCTTTGATTCGCTCGAGGGCATCTAACAACAGGTCTAATCCCTTGTAGGCACGAACCAAACCGAAGAAAAGCAAATATTTCTTGTTGGGGTTCAAATGTAGCGCAGCACACGCCTCTTCCTTGCTCATCCGCTCGCCATAATGGTCATAGATGGGGTGGGGGGAGATGGCAACCAAAGGTTGCAGTTTAGAGTATAGAGTTGAGAGTTTAGAGTTTAGCGACTTTATCTCTTTGGCGACGGCGTCGCTGAGGGTGACAAAGGCGTCTTGGCTGTGTACAAAATACGGGGCAAAGAGTTTGTCTAAAATGCTCTTTTCGTGTCCGAACATATTGTGTACAAGAGCGATACAATTGGAATGATGAATTGATGAATTGATGGAATGATGGACTAAGCGGCAGATGGTGCCGAATAGGGGGGCAAAGAAAGCCATCCAATAGCAGCAGATGACAAGGTCCGGCTGTTGTTTGCGCAGCATAGGCCCTACGCGAAGCCAGTTAAACGGATTGCACGAATTGAGCCGGCGGGTGATGTGCAGGTCTTTGGGTGCAGGGTCGGTCGTGTATTGCGTCTTGCCCGGGAAAAGGAAAGACGGGTATTGGATGGTGAAAGTTATAACTTCCACCTCATTGCCCTCGTCTTGAAACTGCCGTGCCAGACGTTCCGTAAAGGTGGCAAGACCGCCACGATAAGGGTATGCTGTGCCTAAAATAACTATTTTCATACGTTTTCTTTAAATGCTTGCCAACCTTGCGCCTGTAAGGCTATTTCTTCTCCGTTGCGTCCGACGAGCATCGTGCCATATTCGGGTTTGGTGATGTGACCGACCAAATAGATGTCGCCTAAAGCAATCAGTTTCTCGTAGTCTTTGAGGTTGCAGGTGAAGAGCAGTTCATAATCTTCCCCGCCGTTAAGGGCACAGGTGAGGATGTTCAGGTTCATCTCCTCTGCCACCTCGGCTGCGGTGAAGTCGATAGGTATCTTGTCCTCATAAATGCAGCAACCTACGTTGGATTGTTGGCAGATATGTTTGAGTTCGGAAGACAACCCGTCACTAATATCCATCATAGCCGTGGGACGGATGCCGACTTCGCGGAGTTTGTCAATAATGTCCCGTCGCGGTTCGGGTTTGAGTTGGCGTTCCAGTAGGTATTCGCGGCCCTCAAATGCAGGGATGGAGTCACCTGTTGTTGGTGAATCGGTTAATCGGTGAGTTGGTGAATCGGTGGTTCCTCGTATTGCAAGACGTTCACGTTCAAGCAGTTGCAGACCCATATAAGCCGTGCCGAGGTTACCTGTTACGCAGATAAGGTCATTCACTTTGGCACCGCTGCGATAGACAATATCTTTGTCGTTGGCGATGCCGAGACAGGTGATGCTGATGGTCAGTCCGGTCATACTGGCGGAAGTGTCGCCGCCAACCATATCTACCTTATATTTCTCGCACGCGAGGCGCATACCTGCATACAACTCTTCCATATCTTCCACGCTGAAACGGGCAGAAATACCCAGGGAAACGGTTATTTGTGTCGGCGTTCCGTTCATAGCGTATATATCCGACAAGTTGACCGCCACGGCTTTGTAACCAAGGTGTTTAAGGGGCACGTATTCCAGGTTGAAATGAATACCTTCCAAAAGCAGGTCGGTCGTGACGAGCGTGCGCTTCTGACCATACGCCATAACGGCAGCATCATCACCCACGCCTTTGCGGGTAGAAGGTTGCTGAAAAGTAATCTTATCGGTGAGATGACGAATAAGTCCAAACTCACCCAAAGTGGAAATTTCTGTTCGAGACATAGTAAATATGGTAATTTTGCGTGCAAAGTTACTAAATTATTTGCATATATGCAAAATTTTTTGTAATTTTGTCGCCAAATAGTATAAAATGGGTGAATTATGAAAGGAATTATTCTTGCAGGCGGTTCGGCAACGAGGTTGTACCCCCTGAGTAAAGCCATCAGTAAGCAGATTATGCCGGTGTATGACAAGCCGATGATTTATTATCCGTTGTCCAGTCTGATGCTGGCAGGTAATCGTGAGGTGCTGATTATATCCACGCCGCGTGACTTGCCTATGTTTGAAGAACTGTTGGGCGACGGCAGCCGTATCGGCATGAAGTTGCAATACAAAGTGCAGTTGGTTCCTAACGGTCTGGCACAGGCTTTTGTCTTGGGTGCCGAGTTTCTGAATGGTGAGCCGGGTTGCTTGATTTTGGGCGACAATATGTTCTATGGTCAGGGTTTCCGTACTATGTTGCGTGAAGCTGTTGCCCAAACGGAGCGCGGTGACGGGGCTTGCATCTTCGGTTACGAAGTGGTGGACCCGCGTGCCTACGGTGTTGTGGAGTTTGACGAAGACGGCAAGGTGCTGTCTCTGGAAGAGAAACCGGCACAACCCAAGAGTAACTATGCCGTTCCCGGCTTGTATTTCTACGACAAGACCGTGTGCGAGAAAGCCGCTAACCTGCAACCCTCTGCCCGTGGCGAGTACGAGATAACAGACCTGAATAAACTCTACCTGAACGAAGGCACCTTGAAGGTTAAACTCTTCGGCCGTGGCTTCGCTTGGTTAGACACCGGTAACTGCGACAGTCTGTTGGAAGCCGGCAATTTCATTGCTACCATTCAGAATAGACAAGGTTTCTATGTAGCTTGTATTGAGGAGATAGCATGGCGTAACGGCTGGATTACAACCGACCAACTGCGTGCGTTGGGTCAGGAGATGAAGACGGCGTACGGTCGCTATTTGGAACACTTGGCAAAGTAGGTGGTAGGTGGTAGGTAGTAGGTGGTATATTGTATTGTGCGTGGTCATGGTTGTGCTGATGGGGTGTGGCAAGACGCAACCCCGGCGACCCACTTTTCACGGTTCGTCCCATGTGGATAGCACGGCTGTGGGGGCGGTGATGCTGAACCAACGGATGGCGGAAGAGGCAGATAAACAACTGACGCGCTATGCCGACAGCGGGTATGTGCTGATGGAAAATAACGTGTGGGCACGAGGCTTGCAGGCGGTGGAAGATACGTTGCGCGGAAAGGACTTTGTGCAGATAGAAGCACGTATCTATAACTTGCAAGACAGCCTCTTAACCACGCATCAGAGCCATTCGACGGTAGATAAAGTGGATGATATTCAGGCTATTGTGCAGATATTGCCTCACTTGCACAAGTCGGATTCGGTCAGCCTGATTGCACCCTGGTATATGGCTTTCGGCAGTGCCGGAAACGGAGATATATTGCCGTACGAGAATGTACGTATCGAATTGAAAATAAGTGAATAATGAATAAATACAAAGTTTTTGGTTGGGTAGTTATGTTGGCATTAACCTTGACGAGTTGTCAAGGCAATACGTATGCCAAACTGCTCAATAAGGAGAAGCAACAAATCAGCGACTATATCGATAGAGAAGGTATTCGCGTGTGGGATGAGATGCCCAAAGAGTGGGGGGAGAAAGATTATTATGCCGTTCCCGGGTACGATAATCTGTACGTCCATTTTATCGAACAGGACACGACTCAAAAAGAAGTGGCTATGGGGCAGACTATCTTAGTGCGGTATAAGAAATACGGCTTGGGTTCCTATTCGGATACCATTCGCTATTGGACGACGGACGACGGTCCGGAACCGATTAAGTTCCAGTTGGGCAATTCGGCGGATTCGTATTACTGCCAAGGTTGGACGGTTGCTATCTACACGATGAAACATAGTGGCGGACATTGCCGTATTATCTGCCCCAGTAAATTGGGTTTTGTGGATGATAACAGCAGTGTGACCCCATATGGGTATGAATTGAAATTTAATATAAAACCATAAAAATATGAGTTTAGTTAAAAGTATTTCCGGTATTCGTGGCACGATAGGCGGTCGCGTCGGAGAGGGACTGAGTCCTGTGGATATTGTTCGTTTTACGGCTGCATACGCTACGCAACGCCGTGCTATGTTGCCCGATAATAATACGATTGTAGTGGGTCGTGACGCCCGTATATCGGGGTCGATGGTTAACCTGTTGGTTAGCGGCACGCTGATGGGAATGGGCTACGACGTAGTCAACATAGGGCTGGCTTCCACGCCTACGACCGAAGTGGCTGTGACGGGTGAACAAGCCGCCGGCGGTATCATACTGACCGCCAGTCACAACCCCAAACAATGGAACGCCCTCAAACTGCTGAACGAGAAAGGCGAGTTCCTGAATGATGCCGAAGGCAAAGAAGTACTGGCTATTGCCGAGAAAGAAGATTTTAACTTTGCCGAAGTGGACTGTTTGGGCAAGATGA
>JAGHSG010000007.1 GCA_018066005.1 Bacteroidales bacterium
GATATAGTCCCCGCTAAGACTCTAAATTAGCGATTGATCTTTGAAATGATGTACTTATAAGAGAAAATTAACATAAAAGTTGATTTTTTCGTGTAAAAAAATTTGGTAGTTTCAAAAATAATTTGTATCTTTGCAGCGTGAAATGAAAAAAGTAAAACGTTATGCAAAGAGATTTATTCTTACAACTACTTGAATCGGGCGATATTGTTAGTATATATTCTCCCTTATTTAAAGGTGAGCAATATACTGAATTTGAAAAATTCTTAATAGCCTTTATGGACAATGAGGAATATGGTCCTGATTTGGGTGTTATTATGGGACGTTTAGAAACTATCAAAAAAATGGGAGTTCAAGATCGGTTTTTCCGTTTTGAAGGAAGGTCTTACGATAGGGTTCATGCTCTTCCTGCTTATCTCGAATCTTCACGCTTGCGTTTATATTGTTTATGCATTAGCAGTAAGGTTTTGATTCTTGGCAATGGGGGTGTAAAAGAAACTCAGACATATCAAGAAGATCCATATTTGAACAAATGTGTTGAAACTTTGCAGAAAATCGATTTTGAGATCCGTATGCGTGAGAATAGAAAAGAAATTACCATCAAAGGCACGCAGTTGCACGGAGATTTATCCTTTTATATTAACGACTAAATCAAACGCTTATGTTAGTAAACCCGTTGATGGAGGAAGTTAGGCGTAGATACCTAACTCCAGAAATACAGAAGCAAGTTGACTTGCAAGTGATGATTGCCAATCGCGTCTATGATTTGTTGGAAGCGAAAGGTATGACGCAAAAAGACTTTGCCGCCAAGTTAGGTAAAACCGAGACGGAAGTGAGTCGTTGGTTATGCGGCACGCATAATCTGACGATGGCAACTATTGCAAAGATGGCTGTTGCGTTGGAGGACGATCTTATCGTTTCGACGCGAACCAAAGTATCTAAGCGTAAGTTGACGCTCATGCCGAAACGTGTAGCAGCGGTGCTATAGAATTAGCGAACAATATTTTCTCTTATAAGCAACAATTCTCAATGGAGTTGTTGCTTTTGTTTGTACATTATTTCAACGCAATCAAATTTGAAATCGCAAATTGAGATAACTAAAATTAAACAAAACCAAAAACAAAAACAATCAAATCATTAACAATTAAAATTTAACATTATGAAACACTTATTTACTTTTCGGCAAAGACCGAATGAGTCATTAACAGGCAAGTTGGCACGAGTGTCCTCCGACACGCTGTCACAAGTGTCGGCCAAGTGTCGGTCGACTGTCGGCCGACTCTCGACCCTATTTTTACTCCTTGCCCTCAGTTTTGGATTTAGTTCTCAGGCGTGGGCAGATTACACATGGAAAACCAATGATTTGCTCTATTATGACTTTTCTGCATATACGGGTTCCGGTGGCATCAATTGGCACAATGGTAATGATATGCAATATGATGGTTCCGGAGCGGGAAAAATTAAAAAAGTCAAATTTTCCAAGAATGTCACAATGAACAACAATTGGGTTATTGTTAAGACTGAACAAGGAGGATGGGACACTGACCCAATTAAATTTACCAATCCCCCATCAGCCAACCAAAGATGGTTTAAAATTTCAGCGGATGGTAAAAGTGGTTCATGGAAATATATGAATAAATATCTCGCTTGTGATTGGGGAAGCAACACTTGGAGCACCACAGCAATACCTTTTACCAATAATCAAAATGGCACTTATACCATAACAACTATTTCATTAACGGCAAATACAACGTATAAATTTAAGATTGTCAACTACGATGTATGGGATGGTGCCGTTGGTCATAGTGATAACGTGAAGATAAAAAACGGCACATTGAAATCCACAACAAGTGGGGAAAACATTGAGTTTCAATCTACCCATTCGGGAGCAGTTGTGATTACCTACGATGGTACTAATATCAATATCAACTGCCCCTATCAAGTAACGTACAAACCCGGTACTAACGGTACCGGTTCGCAAACAACCAGTTCGGTTACAACGTATGGCACAGCATTGACATTATCTGATAAAATCTTCAATCGTACAGGTTATGTGCAGACGGGATGGGCAAAAACAGATGGAGGAGCAAAGGCTTACGATTTGAAAGGCTCTTATACCGATTACGTTGATCAGGACTTATATCCTGTTTGGACTGAAGTCAAGCATACCATCACCGTTCAATCCAACAATGCCGATTATGGTACAGTAGCATCTTCTTCCGTTTCTGCCGGTCAGATTACGGCTGTGGCTTTGCCAACAGCAACAGTAAAAAGCAGTGCCTATAAGTTCGTTAATTGGACTGCAACAGATGGTATCACGATTACGAATCCGAACTCTGCTACGGATGCTACTATTACAGCCACGAAAGTAGGTATCGTAACGGCTAACTTTGCTTTGGCTGCTACGTATGATTTGACATTGCAAGCAGGCACAGGTATCACTGCGGTTTCCGGTGGTAAGAGCGGCCAAGGTTCCGTTCCTTTCGATGGTGGTACTATTTCTGCTACTATGGCAAATGGTTATGATTTTGATAAGTGGACGGCAGACCCTGCTGCTAATGCTGAGTTTGCCGATGCCAACAGCGCAACTACTACCGTAACTGTCAAAAACGGTTCTGTTACCGTTACGGCTAATGCAAAGGCAAAATCCTACAACATCAACTATCCTTCTGGAACGGGATATTCGATTTCGAATAATCCTGCTACCGGTGCTACCGACGAAACGATAACCTTTACCGTTACTCCTGCTACAAACTATTCAGTTGTAGTTAAACAAGACGGCAACACACTGACTAAAGGCGGAAGCAACCAATACTCGTTCACCATGCCTGCTCATGATGCAACTATCACGGTAGAGGCTGAATATCAAAGTGGTTGGTATTTAGCAGGTAATTCCTTCGGAAATGACTATGAAGCAACTAATGTGAAGTATCCTCTTAATCATAACTACCGTAACTTGACAGGTTATTTCTATCGAGAAGTTAGTGAGATAGAAGGCTACTTCTTATTACACGATGGAACAACCCGCTATGCCGTAAAGAATGGTACAATTACCAAAGGTAATAATTTTGTAAATCTTGAAACAACCACTTATCAATCTATGCAAGTTGCTGCTAAATATACTAATGTATGGGTAGTAGCAGATGTAAGTGGTACCACTAAGAAACTCAAAATTCAAGATCCTGCTACATATTACACCGTATCTGTAGAAGGTGCCGGAGCGCATGGTTCATATACATTAAAGGATAAGACACTCAGTGTGACTACAAATCAATATAGCGCTAACGATACTTACGTACTAACCATTACTACCACAGATGCATATTTACCTTCACTGACAGTTAATGGCAGCCCTGTCTCTTGGAAGAGTTCCACTACAACTACTTACACATACGAAGGCAAAGCAACGGCTGCCACGACCTTAGCAGTATCGTATGTACCACATTTCCAAGTTACATTCGGTTATGCTACCGATTGCTCAAGTACTCAAGGTACGTACACCGTTAAGAATGGTAGTGCAAGCGTTACTTCCGGTTCATACATCATCAACGGCACCGAATTAACCTTTGCAGCGGAAGCCAAGCCCGGTTATCAGTTTGATGGTTGGTACACTTCTGCAAGTGCGATAGGTGAGCCTGAGAGCACAGAAACCACCTACAAAAAGACCATCAACGCTACCACCGCTCTCTATGCCAAATTCTCAAAGAAAATATGGAACGTAACGGTGGCTGCTGACGGAACAGGTACCGGAACATTAGACCCTGTTGCTGATACGTATCAAGTTAACCAAGTAGATGGTAGATCCTTTACTGCTACACCTGCTAAAGGTTCTTGGTTTGCCATTTGGACAATAACCGCAGGTGCCGGTTCTTGGACTGGTACAACCTTTAAACCCACAGCAAACAGCACCATTACAGCCACCTTTACCAAATACACCTCTTCCCTACCCATGTACGCATCCTACCATGCAGGTCTGATTACGGTTACACCTAATCTGGATACCCACTATCCCAACACGTTTACACTCTGCTATGAGTTGTACAAAGGGGATGACAAGCAAGATGTAGAATTTGACTTTGGCGATGCCACAAACGGTACTGTTACCTTCCCCGTGGCTGTAGCAGGTACAGACTATACACTGAAGGCTATTGTACACGGTGGCAGCGATTGCAACGCAACCATTATTGACGAGTTTGAACAACGCTTCACGGTTGTAGGTATCTATACCGTTAACTTCGCCGTCAGTCCTACGGACAAGGGTTGCACAGTTACTCCTGCTCCTTCAAAGAATGATGTAGAACTGAATATCCCCTTCGCCATCAGCGCCAGTGAGGGAACGAACACCGGTTACCACTTCAACAAGTGGGTGGCTGAACCTGCTGAGAGTTTCACCTTTGGTACCGAAGCCGGCGATGCCACCAAGGCTTCTACCACGGCTACAATGACCGTAGCGACCGCCACTTCGACCATCACGGCTACTTTTAGCCCGAATACGTATTCGGTACACTTCAACGCCAACTGCGCAGAGGACAAGCAACAAGCCACCGGCACGATGGAAGACCAGTCCTTCGAGTATGACGATGCCGCCAAAGCTTTGACCGCTAATGCTTTTGTTCGCTTGGGTTATACCTTCTTAGGCTGGAGCGAAAACGCTTCTGCTACGGAGGCTACTTATACCGACAAAGCAGCCGTGCAGAACCTGACAACCGTGAACGGCGGTAAAGTGCAACTCTACGCTATTTGGGATCTGAAGACCGACTGCTCAATCACGGTTACTATACCCGATGCAGCAGACGGTACAATTGATCCGAGTGCAAAAGTAGAAAATGAGAGTGTTGAAGGTGGTGTTCATGAGTATACCTTTATTCCTGCAAGTGATGCAGTTACCTTCATGAACTGGACCATTACCAACGCTATCTGCGTAGAAGGTACCAACGAACGTAGTAATCCGGTTAAGATTAAAACGTACGGTGAGGCTACTATCCGCGCCAACGTGAAGGAGAACTTAGTCAGCGTCACGCTGAAAGTTGTTCCCAACGACCAATGGGGTTACTTCAACGTCAACGGCAAGAACGTTGCCAGCGGCACGATTATCAACGTCGGCGCCAAAACAACGGCTGAGGTTAATAAATATGCCAACTATGGTTATAAATTTGACCGCTTCGAATATAGTGATGATTATGCAAATATCATAGACTATAATGAAGAATCAGGTCATTTGACTAACCATAACGGTGCCACAGGAAAAGCCACTATCATTGCTCATTTCACAGAAGATAAAGAAACCGGCTGGTACTTAGGCGGTAGTTGGGATAATTGGTCATATAACAATAAATTCCAAAAACATGGTGGCGAGACAAAGAAAGCAATTGCTTATTGTAAGATTAATATGAATAAAGGAACCACCTATCAGTTTAAGATTCGTCGTGGTACAGACCAACAACTTGGCAATTTTGGCAATGGTAACGGAAGTAATTATATGAATGATAATTATCACTTTGGTTGGACGTTCAGTTCTACCGGAGGTAATGTGAATTTCTACTGCAATACTCAGGGTACTCATGTCTTTGTACTCGACTATAGTGATGAGAATAATCCCAAAGTATCTATCCTTTATCCTGATCAATACATTCCTGACAACACCACGATTTATTTCAACAACTATCACAATGCCGTTAACTGGCCGAATCCTAAATTCCGTTTAGGTGTACCGGGGGGTATGGCAGAAGCGTATAGTATGACTTTGGTTCCGGGTACAGCAAATCTTTATTCATACACCTTTGTTAACGGTTGGTACGACTATAACAAGTTCCACATCTGTGACAATTGGGGATGGACCGGCTATAAGGATCATTCAGATAACACCCAATATGGCATCTATAACATCGGTGAAGGAGATTACAAAATTAAACATTCCACAGCTCACTATGGAGGAATCTCAACAACTCAACAATCCGATGGTCACTATGACTATGTCATTCAACCTTATGAGTATGACCACGACGGAGATTACGACGTAAAATATTACAATACCCACAATTTCTCCACGTTAGCCGCTTCTCGCTATACGGTTAAATTCACGGCTCCTACAAATGGTACTTTGACTGTTGAACAATGGGATAACAACGAAGGTTCGGCTCGTACCACTCTAAACAGCGGTGCAAAGGTTGACCAGTCTCGTTGGATTACGATTACTGCAACTCCGGCAACCGGTTACAAGTTTGTCAAGATGACGGCAAAAATGGAAGGCCATGCCCCAGAAGACCACTATGAGACAACATGGAAATATGCCGTTGTTCATAATGTAACAAGTATTACTGCCACCTTTGCACCTGTAGTAACCAATACATTCTACGTAAAGAATGCAACAGAAACAGAGTGGCAAACAGGCATCAATGATGTATATGTTTATTATTGGAAAGGCGATGTATCCAACTGGGGATGGCCGGGTATTATGGCAACACCTATGGATAATGACAAGACTTGGTACAAAGTCGAAATCAATAATGCCTACTTTGACTTAGCCGGTTGGAAACTTGACAACGGTGCCGGAGCCAATTGCCCACAAACAAAGGACTATGAATATAGCAATTTAGCAAGTATGCAAGATAAGTATTACGAGATTCATAAGAATGGAAGCACATACAACACCTACGAACTGCGTGCTGCATCTTCTGTTCCTGACTTCTATCGCGTAATAACGGCTGATGGCAAATACACCTCCAATGTAGCAACGGTAGGAGAAACCGTTTCCTTCTTCGCTACTACAGACGGTGCTAAATTGCAAAAGAGTTCTGCTGGCGGTTGGACGGATGTTGCCGGTGGTAGTATTTCCATCGACAAAGATACCGTTTGGGTAGCAACAGTTGATGCAACAGGTGTCAGCGACTTGGATTATTATTCGGGCAAATACTACATCCGTACCGATGGCGCTGACGGCGGTTGGAACAACTACAAGCAAGCCGGCAAGAACAACACGATGACTCACTTCACCAAACGTACCGGCGAGACCTACTCGTACTACTGGGTGGATAACCTCGGTAAAGAAGCCGCAATCAATGTAAAGGCAAAGATTGCAAACGATTACAACGATAACTTGGCAGTTGAAATCACCAACGATGCTAATACCAACATCTATGGTAATATCGAGAAATTAACCAACGGTTCAAATGTCCGCTTCAGTTACGAACCCGCCACCAACGAGTTCAAACGTGCTATTCTGTCCGGCTCGGCAGAGGCATCGTACTTGAATATAGTAGCAGACAATATCTATAGCGATGTTTCGTGCAAAGCTGCTTTCGAACTGGATGAGAACATGTACAAGACGAACCCGTCCGCTTGTAAGTTGAACGATATATCCGACTGGGTATATGAGAAAATCGTTTATGCGCAAGTGCCCGACGACCATACCAACGTTACCATAGATATGTATTCGATGTATAATGGTAACCGCTCCACCCTATTGGATGACAAGATTATCATGGTTAGCGGTACCAATGCCGGCGTATATAAACTGCGCGTTATCTATGACTTCAAGAAAAACCGTATCACAACCGCTTGGTCTCCTTCGTCACAAGAGATAGCAAATGACATCACTGTCAATTCCGACATTATGTTCATGCAGGTGGAGAAAGGCGATGTGTCGCAGATAACTCTGAGTCAGTCGAATAATCCTAATGTCAAGAGTCTGGAATATCTGCTGTATGTTCTGGAAATAGAAGACCCGGGAGAGGGCAAGCGTAAAGAAGAACATTACCGCATCTCCTTGCCGTTTAACTGCCGCGTAAGCGATATATTCGGTATCGAAGGATATATGGATAAATGGGGCATTCAGAAGTACAATGGCGAACTCCGTGCTGAACAAGGTTGGTACACAGATAGCCCCGTTCAGAACTTCTGGACATGGCTGAAAGAAGACGAGATTATGGAAGCCGGTCGTGGTTACTCGGTATCTATTGATAAACGGGCTTTGAGTTGGTCTTCTATCGGTGAAGAAGTAACACGTACCGTCTGTGATGCACAAGGTATGAACTGCCAAGACGTTACCACTATGGAAGACCGTGCTTCACACCGTCTGTACTTCCCGTCTATGAACCCCGGCTTCGACCTGAAGAATAGTACCGCTGAACCGGAGAAATACCCCGAGATTAAGTGCAATAAGACCAAAGCAAATCGTGATATCTACGATAGCGACTGGCGCTTTATCGGTACAAAGGCATACAACAACATCAAGACGACAGAGGTAGATAATAAGCATGCCTGCGAACTGGCTCCTAGGTACATCTGGGTACTGAATCAGGCAGAAACAGAGTACATTACTATTGATACAGAAAAGGACTTCTTGTACCACTCCTTCGGTGCTTATATGTTGCAATTCCACGGAACAATTGAGTGGAACATCTACACACAAAGCGCAGACGAACAGAAACTGACTCCTCACAAGAAAGCCACCGAGGAAACCAAGGTGGCAAGTATGCGTCTCGACTTGATGGAAGAAGATGAGCAACAGGCTTACGCATTCGTTGACCTGAACGAATACGGTACACTCGGCTTCGACCAAAAACGCGACTTGACCAACTTGCCAAGTTCTAAACTGGCTCGTCTGGCTACCGTTGCTGACAACGTAGAGTACTCAGGTAACTGCTTACCATACGAATCGCAGATAGTTCCTGTTACCGTGGCTACCCTCCACAAAGGTGATTACACCTTCACGGCAGGTATTAAACCTAATGTAGCAGTTTATCTCATCGACTATCAAGAAAAGACCGAAATTGATTTGCAAACAACCAACTATACCGTTGAGTTGCCGAAGGGCAAGACTGCTGATCGTTTCGCGTTGAGATTTGACATCGAGAGAACAATCGCAACTGATTTGCAAAGTGGTAAGGGTAATATGAACGATGCACAAACAGGTTTGTACAAGTTCATCCAAAACGACCACCTGTACATCATGCGTGACGGCAAACTCTACGACGGCGCCGGCACCAGCGTCAAGTAATTGAACGCCCTCAAAGAAATCGACCTCATTCACGTGAGGTCGATTTTTTTGTGTAATTATTTGCATATTTGCAAAAAAAAGTGTAATTTTGCACCGCAAAAGACAGTTCACATATTTGTGAGCAACAAGAAACTAAACGAATATGTCAAATCTGCAATATATCAATCAACTCTCATCTGTATTGTTTTGGGATATAGATAAAGAGCATTTTGATGCCGAGAAATACTCCAAGCACATCATTCAACGTGTCTTGGAATACGGCACGTTGGCAGATTGGCGACTAACCAGAAATTACTACGGTTTAGACCGCATTGTGGCAGATTGCAAACAACTGCGCACATTGGACCCAATGGCTCTCTCTTTCGTTTGCGCTATGTCTGATACCCAAAAGGAGGATTATAGATGCTATCATTTCGCACAATCGTTCCCGACACTCTGGAACTCCTAAAACGTCTCGCATCGGAGCCTTGTATGGCATCTATGCGATTGGTAGGAGGTACTGGTCGAGGAACACGCAAAGACTTTGTAGATTTATACGTGTTACTGCAACATTATTCACTTTCGGAGATTCTAAATTTCTATCGCCAAAGATACCCTGATTATTCGGATTATCGTGCCTTATTAAGTTTAACGTATTTTGAGGATGCCGAAAGTCAAGAAATGCCTGTCATGCTTATTCCTGACGAATGGGATCACATGAAGAAAACTATCATTCAAGCCGTTCGGCAATACCAAGAATAGAACGCTGCGCTAATAGAACGCCTGACGGCTAATAGAACGCAAGCAGAGCTTGCTAATAGAACGGCACTATCGTGCCTAAAAGAACGGGCGAAGCCCTAAAAAAAAATCGACATCCCTTGCGTATGTCGATTTTTTTTTGTTTAATTAGATATTGCGGAAATTGAGAACGGAGCGGAAGGTGGAAGGTAGGGTATCCTGACCGTTATAAACAACAGCAGATGATAATAAATCGTCCCCCAACAAACGTTGAATATAGTCTAACGAAGAAAAGAAAGACGGATGAATAGATTGGGCAGATTTTATTTCATACGCACGCAAACCATTACCCTCTTCACATAACACATCCACCTCCTTGCCGGATTTATCGCGATAGAAGAACAGATTATTCCTTTTCCCTTCGTTAAAACGTTGTTTCAACATATCCACAACAACCATGTTCTCAAAGATAGCACCACGTAAGGGATGATGCTGTAATTGAGAAACATCGGTGATGCCCAATAATTGACACACTAAACCTGTGTCATAAAAATATATCTTTGGTGTTTTGCTCAACCGCTTACCTATATTACGAAAGTAGGGATGTAGGCAAAACGCTGTATAAGATGCCTCCAATATACTCATCCACCGTTTGACAGTCACATTGCTTACAGCTACTTCATTACTAATAGCTTGGGAATTCCACTCACTACCTACGCGCGCTGCACATGCCATTAAGAAATGTTGAAATGCGTCCAAATCGCCAACATTAGTGATTTGTCTTACATCACGTTGTATATATGTGGATAAATAACTATCATACACATCTTGTGGAGTACGTTGGGTGCTCCAGACGGCAGGATAAAAACCACGAAACATCAACTCATCAGCAGAAATAGTTGCATCATCCCCCAATTCTGCCAACGACAACGGTAACAAACGTCTTACCGCTACGCGTCCTGCTAATGATTGAGAAATATTCTGCATCAATAAGAAATCACTGCTGCCGGATAAAATATATCGTCTATCAGGGTACTCATCGGCTAACACTTGTAAACAAGAGAACACTTCCGGCACATGCTGCGCCTCGTCTATAATAACCCCATGTTGGAATTGACTTAAATATGCCTCTGTGTCAGTTAATACCAACATGCGCGTGGCATGTTGCTCTAAATTGATATAATCATAATCAGGGAAAGCCATTTTACATAAGGTGGTTTTTCCGGACTGACGAGGACCTGTAACCGATATTATCGACCAATCTCGGCTTAATTTTTGCAGGTCATTTTCAAGAATGCGCTTATACATATTTGGACAGATTTAACATTCAATGTTAGATTTGGCTGCAAAATTACAACAAAAATTTCAAATACACAAATATTTGTTGTTTTTTTTTGGCAAAATATAAATTTTACACAGATTTTACACAAATTTTTTCCGGTGCTACGGGGGTGCTACGAGAACAGACAGGGAGGGATTGAACGCCGCAAGCGGCTCATAGAACGGCGACATGGTCGCCTAATAGAACGCTGCGCTAATAGAACGCCTGACGGCTAATAGAACGCAAGCAGAGCTTGCCAATAGAACGGCACTATCGTGCCTAAAAGAACGGGCGAAGCCCTCAAAAAAAATCGACATCCCTTGCGTATGTCGAATTTTTTTTGTAGCTTTGCAGCCGGATTGTTGCAAAAACGTGTATTTTAAACACAGAAAGCGTTGCAATAATGTGTAATTTATATATCAAAACTACTGCAAAAACGTGTAATTATGGAATTGAAACGCAAGATTATCAGTGAGTTAGAGCAATGGAGAGCTAATAATCACAAAGTCGCCCTATTGGTAAAAGGTGCCAGACAAGTAGGAAAGACCACTACAATACGTCATTTCGGGCAACGCAATTATGCATCTTTCGTTGAAATAAACTTTGAGCAGTCACCACAAGCCAAGAAAGCATTTGAGGGGAATCTGGATGCAGCCACCATCATTCAAAACTTATCTTTGATGGGATATGGTCCGTTCATTCCACAACAGACATTGGTGTTCTTCGACGAGATACAGAGTTGTCCGCAAGCACGAACTGCCATCAAATTCTTGGTAGAAGACGGACGGTTTGACTATATCGAATCAGGCTCATTATTAGGCATCAATTACAAGGAAGTGTCTTCCTACCCGGTGGGATTTGAACAGCAGGTGGAGATGTATCCTTTGGATTTTGAGGAGTTCTTATGGGCAGGCAATGTGGGAGAAGAAGTTATCTCACGCTGCAAGGATGCTTACACTTCCATGAACGCACTGCCTGATCTGATGCACGACAACCTGATGCAATGGTTCAGACGTTTTTTGATAGTAGGTGGTATGCCACGTGTGGTTTGTACCTATCTGGAAAATCCCGATTTTGCAGCAACCTTGCGCGAACAAAGACTGATACTGGCCAATTACCGAGACGATATAGCCAAATATGCCTACACCAAAAAAGCACGTGCAAAACAATTTTTTGACTCCGTTCCTTCCCAACTGAGTCAACCCAACAAACGCTTCATCTATGAGCAACTAAACACGAATGCCCGCAGCCGAGACTACGAAGATGCGGCACAATGGCTATCTGACGCCGGAATATGTCTATTCTGCTACAATACAAATAAAATAGAACTGCCCTTCGCTTTTACCGAAAAACGTAATATTTATAAGGTATATATGTTAGATACCGGACTATTATGCGCTTCGTGGAAAGAACCTATCCAGCTGCAAGTGATGCAGGGTGACTTGCAGATTAACGAAGGCGCGTTGGTGGAAAATTTCGTCGCAAGCGAATTGGTAAAACACGGGCATACACTGCATTATTACGACCGCAAAAGCCGGCAGGAGTTAGATTTTGTTATAGAAAACCAAAACAAAATTAGTCCCATTGAAGTTAAATCCGGCAACGATTACCTAATACATGTATCCTTGAATAAAATTCTACAAGAACATACTGACCGGATATGCCGACCTGTTGTGCTGTGCAAAAGCAATATCGCTCGTCAAGACGGAATATCCTATATTCCAATCTATCTGGCAGGAGAATTGTGATGGTAAATCGACACAATATACTTGTCGCGCAACAGAAGAGTAAAACGTGACGGGTCGGCGTGCTCCAACACGTGCGGAAGGTCATCCGTTATCCCTGTTCCCAAACACTTCAAATACGCCTCTTTCTGCGTCCACAACTGCGTAAACATACGGTCCGGCACCTCCGCCTGACGAATCTGCGCTATCTCCTTTTCATTCATCGTGTGCGCAAGCAACGCGTCATCCGCGTGGCGAATATTCTCTATATCTATTCCTACAGGTTCTTCGTCCACCGCTACCGCAATGGCCGTCTTGCAATGGGAAATGGAAAATTCAGGGAAACCCGGGATGTATGGTTTGCCGTACTTGCCATAGCAAGGTGCGCCTGCGGCGCATTGATGTTTGCCTGACGGCAATTGTTGGGTGCTGTCGCACTTGTTGTTTCGCCTATTGGCGAATTGTTGAAGGAGGTCTTCCAACATGAGCCAGGATTGGAGCGTGCAGAACTGACCAAAAACATGACGGTAGCGCAAAGCATATTCCCGCCGAAAAGCAGGCACCAAGGGCAAGAGACGTTGCACCTCCTGCTCCGTACATTGAGCCATATTGTCGAAGATAGTGTAGCGCATTGTGATTTTTCGGGTGCAAAATTACAAATTTATTTGCATATATCAAAATTTTTTTGTACTTTTGCAGTCTGTTTTTAGATGGTATAGAAAATAACAGAACTCTATTTTAATCACAAACGGGCTTTTTAGCCTTTTATTAGACAAAAGAACGACACGTCGTCGGTGTCCATAAAAGCCTATAT
>JAGHSG010000041.1 GCA_018066005.1 Bacteroidales bacterium
GAGAAAGTGCTTTTGCCACTTGTATATCACTAACATCATTTATCATTCCACCCACCGTTAAAACAATAGGAGATTATGCTTTCCAATTCTGCAGAATGTCTTCAATAACAAGTTATGCCACCACTCCTCCTACTTGTGGAGAAAAGTGCTTTGAGGGTGTAGGTAAATCTATTCCTGTTTATGTACCAATGTATTCAATTAGCGCATATAAACAAGCCGAAGGGTGGAAAGAATTTACCAATATACTACCTATTGCAGCTGAAGATGTTCCAATTATAGAGCCAATCATCACAACCGACGATTATTCTGTTACTATTATTTGGCCACAAAATGAAAATGCAGATACTTACACAATAGAAATCACAAAGGATGGTGAATTATTCTGTACACTCACTTTCAATCGTCAAGGTCAATTAACTATCATCGCTTTTGCTGCTCCTGCTCGTGGTGGAAGTCGTAATTCCTCTGCTGCTGAAATGACATCAAATGGATATAAGTTTACCATCAATGGTTTGGAGCAGGGCACGGAATATACTTACGCAGTTATTGTCAAAGATGCGTCCGAACAGGTTATTCAAACACATAGTGGTAAATTCATTACTACTAACATTACTAATAGTGCGACAGCACTGGAAGATTTGATTATAGACAAAAAAGCAGGCAATAAATTCCTCGATAACAATCAGTTGTATATTCGCCACAATGGACACCTTTACACCGCCACCGGAGCTAGAGTGAGATAGCTGTAAAAGCAGTAATTTTGCAGCGTAATTTGAGTAAAATAATTTGATATTATGAATGATTATTCTTACACAGTAGAAGAACTTCGCGCAAGTGTAGAACAGGGGACACGACAGATTGAAAGTGGGCATTATTACACTGAAACAACTATAAACATATAAGGAAAAAAGCAAAAATGGAGATGGGGATATTAGAACGGACGGAAGATACGTACTATATCGCAGATCCTTTCTTCCATTATTATGTGGTTCATTATACCAATTGACCCATTACGCCTTGCAGCGTTACGCTGGCGGGCGTAATAAGTAAGTTTTCAGATTTTACCGGTGCTACGGGGGTGCTACGAGAAAACACTCGGGTTTTTCAGAGCGTGCCTAACATCTTCGTCAGAAACTTCATAAAACCCTGTTGATGTGTTCCGTAATGGTCAAAATCGTATCGGATTTGCACACCTTCCGATTGGCGCCGTTCAAAGTTATTATGAACTTCTTCGGCATTGACGAAAGGAACTGTTTGGTCATCTTTGGAGTGGAAGATATACATGGGTGTTTGTGGAACGTAGTCCTCCGGCAAAGCATTTGCTTGTAGTCGTTCATAGAGCCGATGCGTTTCCGGGTTGGTGACATCCATGCCTTCGGGCGTAAGAATATTACACAAACTATACGTTCCTATCATACTGGTTATCTGCGTTCCGTTGTATTTCTTGGAGTTAAGCCAGTCCTTATAATGACTTTTCAGCGGTTCACGGAAGAACGATTCAATATCCAAAGGCTCATCCATACCCTCCGACATGCCTACTATCAACAACGGTACGGCGTACGGGATACCTGTGTTCTCACATTTCATACAATACTCATACGTTCGATCTACGTAATACGGGCCTCCGCCACAATAGGTTTTCTTTATCTTAAACAACCCCTTGTATTCCTCATCCGTTTCCAATAGGCGCTGCATGAACATAGCCGTAGAGCCGCCCTGACTATATCCCAACAGAATTATCTCTTCATTATTTACAACAATTTTTCTATCGGCCAGGAAAGGACGTACAGCCAAAGCCATATCTGCCACATTGCGCGCCGTCAGGTCTTGCTGCAAATAGGGGTGTACCTGATTCTCCGACGCCCCGTAACCGATATAATCCGGCATAACGACCACATACCCTTTGCTCGCCAATACAGCCTCCAAAGGGAAGGTCATAGATGGCACTTCATAGTTAGCAGCCACCGTGTAATGGGGACAAACAATGATATTATGTATGCTGCCGTGAATCGGATAAAAGACGGCTCCGGACAGACGAATCGGTTCGCCGTATGCGTCGGTTGAATAATACGTTCCGCATATCTGCTGAATATTGTACGATGTCAGCGATTCCAATACACCTCGCGCTACGTCCGTCATATTTAGCGAACTGGCTTTACGCGGCAATGCACCTTCGTTACGTACATCGTATGTCTGCTCCGAATAAGGAACAAAATACTTGCCATTGTTGGGGAGTTGACTGAAATCAACGCCCAGTTCAGGAACAATATGGTGGCAAGAGGGGAGAGAAAGCAGTGAACAGATAACAGATAACAACACTCCCAACTTTTTTCGATATACCATTGAACCACGTATCATTTTACCTTTTATCTATTTTTTGTCAAACCTATACCCTATACTGATAGAGAAAATGCGACTCATAAGCATGACGATATCATTTTCGTTCTGCAAAGCACATAACCCGCCTATCTCGACCGTTCCAAAGAATCCTTTATGTCCCACTTGCACACCCAATGCCGTTATACCAAACCCAGGGTAACAAATAGTCTTTTTGTGCCGAACGGGGTCTGTTTCTGTTCCGCCGTTGATAGTCAATCCGACAAAAGCCGAACTATATAAAGTTACCCACGGATGTCTGTAATACGAGAAGCGTATCGTGGGAAGGAAACTCAAATTATAATAATTATGTGTGGGAGCGGGGTCACGCAAGTCGCGCCAACCCATACTGTTAAAATCCACCTGCATACCCGTACTTAACCACCACAGCCACGAATACTGATATTCGGCAAATAAGTGTCCGGTCAAATACAACACCTCCGTATTGGGTTTGCCGATATGGGTTATTTCATATTTGGTAGCACTCTCGAACAAAGGGTCGCCATAACCCAAACGCACTTCATGACGCAGGCTATCCCACGCCAAAACAGACGACTCGCGGGTTTCCCGAGCCCAAACCGACAGACCGGCAACCAGGCATATACTTATTAAGAGTGCTTTTTTCATTTTTCCACTAAAAGAGGGGCTGTATCCGTCAGCCCCTCTTTTCCTCAGCTTTTCTCACTAAATCGAGTTTGCAACATACCCAAACTCTGGTCTTCGCGCAACCGGATTCCATACTGACGTCTCCACCGTGCCTTCAAGCTATGCAGCAGTCCGCGACTGGCGTAAGCATAAACAAAGGGGTGCAGGTACAATACCAATCCTTTTCCGTGTTCCTGTGTCTGTTGGGCAATCTGTTCCTCTACTTGGTCCGTAAATAGGATAGAAGGTTGTATTTTACCTTTGCCCATACACGTAGGACACACTTCTGTGACATCCATTTCCACCGCGGGGCGCACACGCTGGCGGGTGACTTGCATCAAACCGAATTTGGTTAACGGCAATACATTGTGTTTGGCTCGGTCATGTTCCATCAAGGCATACACGTGATCAAAGAGTTTTTGTTGGTGGTCCTTATCATCCATATCGATAAAGTCAATGATGATAATACCGCCTATATCTCTCAATCGCAACTGATGGACTATCTCGTCTGCGGCCAGCATGTTATACTGAAACGCGTTCTCTTCCTGGTCTTCGTAGATACGTTTGCTACCTGAATTGACATCAATGGAGAACAAAGCCTCCGTTTTATCAATTACCAAATAACCTCCGTTCTTAAATCCGACTACCCGACCCAGACCTGTTTTCATCTGCCGTGTTATGTCAAACTTGTCAAAAATAGGTTGAGTACCCTTGTACAACTTGACACGTTTCACGGCCTCCGGTGCAATCATGGATACGTACTGACGAATCTGCTCGTACATCTCCGCATCATTCACCTGAACAGAAGCGAAATCGGTGGTGAACATATCCCGTATAATACCGATTGTCCGATCCAACTCTTCCCCAATCAAACGGACATCAGTGTCCTTTGACTTCGACTCCTTGGTCTTGCTTTCCTTAGGTTTTTGCAGATTGCGAATGGCTTCTTCCCATCGTGCGACGAGTAATTTCAATTCGCTATCCAACTCCATAACCCTTTTTTCTTCCGCCAAGGTGCGGACAATAACGCCATAACCGACCGGCTTGATGGATTGAACCAGTTGTTTCAACCGATGACGTTCGCTCTCCTTTTTGATTTTGGAAGAGACCATCACCTTGTCCGCGAAGGGCATAAGTACCATATTCCTTCCGGCGATGCTGATTTCAGCAGTCAAGCGGGGACCTTTGGTGTTGATGGGTTCTTTAGTTACCTGAACCAATAACTGATCACCTACTTTCAGGTAATCCGCTATTTGTCCTTCTTTGCCGACACCGGGTTGTTTTTTCACGCTGGATAAAGCCGGAACTTTGCGTCTGTCACTAACAGCTTTTACCGTGTAGTCACGCAATGTAAGGAATTCCGAACCGAGATCCAAATAGTGCAGAAAAGCTTCTTTCTCATAACCTACATCCACAAAGACGGCATTTAACGCGGGCATAACTTTTTTGACACGACCGTAGTAAATATTTCCTACGGCAAAAGTGTCCTCGCCCCGCTTCTCCCGATTAATCTCCTGAAGGCGATCATCCTCGGTAAGAGCAATAGCTATCTCCTGTGACTGTACGTCCACAATCAATTCACTTTTCATATTCCAATAATTAAAAATAAAGGCCTTGCAGCCAACCGCCTTGCGCCCAAGACAGCTTAACGCCACAAAGCCAAATTAGGACTCGCCCAAAGCATTACTTATGCTTATGACGATTCTTGCGCAAACGTTTTTTGCGTTTGTGCGTAGACATCTTATGTCTCTTATGCTTCTTTCCGTTTGGCATAATAATAAAAATTTATGATAGTTGATAATTAATTCGCTTAATGAAGCATCTTTGTAAAGTCATCAGACGGCTTGAAGGCCGGAATTTTATGTTCCGGAACGATTACAGACTTCTGTGCCGTGATATTACGAGCAACTTTTTGTTTACGTACCTTAGTGATAAAACTACCAAAACCGCGCAGATAAACATTATTACCCCCGGCAACAGACTTTTTAACACTCAGCATGGCAGATTCCAAGATGTTCAAAATTTCATCACGATTATAACCGGTTTGGATAGCGATTGCCGTAACGAGTTCTGCTTTTGTCATAATTGTATAGTGTTTAGATTGTTTTTAAGTCGAAATACTCTGCAAAATTACTATAATTTTCTGAATTACAAAAGTTTTTTGCAAAAAAAATTCATTTTTTCATAAAAAAAGTGTAACTTTGTGGTCGATTATGGTAAATTTGACTGTTTTTTATAGAGATTTGGAAGGTTGGTATGATAAAAATCATCGTGTCTTGCCTTGGCGTGAAACAACCGACCCGTACAAAATTTGGATTTCGGAAATTATCTTGCAACAAACCCGGGTGGACCAGGGTATGGAATACTACCTCCGGTTCATTGAGCGTTTCCCCACCATACAATCTATAGCCGCAGCCTCCGAAGATGATGTCCTGCACCTATGGCAGGGATTGGGATATTACTCTCGCGCGCGTAATATATACAAGGCCGCACAATTATTTAGCGAGATGCCCTCCACTTACGAAGAGCTGAAACAGATGCCCGGTGTAGGTGATTATACGGCAGGAGCT
>JAGHSG010000139.1 GCA_018066005.1 Bacteroidales bacterium
TCGGACAACCGGTAACGGACATCCGTCGCGCTATATCCTTAGGCGACCGCTTCCTGTTCCAACGCGAACTGTTCACAGGCAATGGCGAACTGATGCAGAAAACATTAGACGACCTGAATCAATGCGGTACGATGGAAGAGGCCGTGGAGTATATATCCCGCTTTGAGTGGGATAAGGATAGTTCCACGTATGAACTTTTCATTAATGTTCTCAAACGCCGCTTCAGTAAATAATTAACCGTGCATTGTGCATTGTCAACCGTCAACCTATGTTATACGTAGTTCCTACACCGGTCGGTAATATGGAGGATATCACCCTTCGCGCGCTTCGTGTGCTGAAAGAAGTATCACTTATCCTTGCCGAAGATACGCGTACGTCGTCCGTATTGCTGAGACATTATGACATCCATACGCCTCTGCGCTCGCATCATAAATTCAACGAACATGAGACATCGGATGCTATGGCGGCATTAGCCTTGACACAGGATATTGCCCTTATCTCGGATGCCGGTACACCGGGCATTTCCGACCCGGGTTTTATGCTGGTGCGGGCTTGCGTGGAAAAAGGGGTAGAGGTGCAATGCCTACCGGGCGCAACGGCTTTTGTGCCGGCGTTGGTTGATAGTGGATTACCGTGCGACCGGTTCTATTTTGAAGGCTTCCTGCCGCAGAAGAAAGGTCGCCAGACACGTCTGCAACGTTTGGCAGAACAGGACCATACGATTATAATCTATGAGTCGCCGTTCCGTCTGCAAAAAACACTTGAACAACTGTCCGAATACCTCGGTGCTGACCGTCATGCTTCTGTCTCGCGCGAGATAAGTAAGGTGCATGAAGACACACAACGGGGCACGTTGGCAGAACTGATAGAACATTTCAAACAACAACCCGCCAAAGGCGAGATAGTGATTATTGTAGAAGGAAAAAATGAATAATGCAACCAATATGAAGATTCTGGCGAAAGAGACAGCCATCTATGGTCTTTCGTCTATCATCGGCAAGTTCCTCAACTATTTATTAGTACCTCTCTATACGTACGTGCTAGCGAATACTGCCGATTATGGTATTGTCACCAACCTCTACGCATGGACGGCTTTGTTGTTAGTCATCCTTACCTATGGTATGGAGACCGGCTTCTTCCGCTTTGCCAACAAAGAAGGTTATGATGCCCAATCGGTCTATAAGACATCCTTGTGGACACTATTGGGAACATCTACACTATTTGCCGTCTTGTGTTGCATCTTCTGTCAACCCATTGCTTCCGGTTTGGGCTATGCCGGACATGCCGAGTTTATAGCCATGATGGCTGTAACGGTGGCGATGGATGCGTTTGCCAGTATTCCGTTTGCTTACTTGCGCTACGCCAAACGCCCCATTGCTTTTGCAGCCCTTAAACTGCTCTTTGTTATTCTCAATATAGCCTTTAACTTACTCTTCTTGGTGGTATTGAAGAAGACGGATGTTTATTATGTCTTCCTCTCCAATATATTGGCAACAGGTATCCAAACACTTATTGTCGTTCCGTGTACCTTGCCCAAGGGCGGTAAGTATTCCTTTGGCTTGCTTAAAGAACTGCTTCGTTATTCGTTGCCTCTGCTTGTCTTGGGCGTAGCCGGTATAATGAATCAGACTCTGGACAGAATAATCTTCCCGTATCTCTATTCGGGAACAGACGCACAAGCGCAGTTGGGTATTTACGGAGCGTGCTTCAAGGTGGCGATGGTGATGATGATGTTCACGCAGGCGTTCCGCTATGCGTATGAGCCGTTCGTATTTGCCAAACATAAGGACCGCCAGTCGGTAGAGGCATACGCTGATGCCATGAAGTATTACATCATCTTCTCGTTCCTTATCCTGTTGGGCGTAGTGGTCTATTTGGATATATTCAAATACATCATCGGTCCCGCTTATTGGGAGGGCTTGCAGATTGTGCCGGTTGTGCTGTGGACATACGTTTTCCAAGGGGTTTATTTCAATCTCTCTTTCTGGTACAAACTGACGGATGAAACCAAGTGGGGAGCCT
>JAGHSG010000056.1 GCA_018066005.1 Bacteroidales bacterium
ACATGGTCTATTATTGAGTATATATTTTAATTCGTTTTGCGTTGGTGTTCTCCATGTGCCAGCGGGATCATTACCAATTACATTATAAACACCCCAATCCATGTTTGTTCCATTTATTGTACCGTCTGCTATTTTTGCATAATTATTACTTCGAGTTACGGTGCTCCATGGATCAAAGCAACCTGCATCTCCGCCATGATATGAATATCCACTTGTTCCAAAGCCAAACAAGTCCATGTCTGTAAAAGTTTCATAAGAGAATGTTGTTTCTCCTACGTATGAATATTGAGATTGCATAAAAGAGAAAGCATGTGATGACTTTGTATATTTTAGATTTCCATGTGCAAATTGAATCTTTTTAGTATCCGATGCTGACATTTGATTTTGCAAACTTTCATCCATGATGACTAAAGTACACGAACTACCTTTATCAGCTGCTTTGGCTGAAATTGTTACAACGCCTGTACTATTGGCAACTATATGACCATTCGCATCAACCGAAGCATCTGTGCTGCTGGCAGTCCAAGTTACTTTTGAATTAGCAAATGGTTTGGTTGTGGCAACAAGTGTAGTGTCCTCTCCCACATACATATAAATTAGAGTATGATTTAGAGATATACTCGTTACTAAATTATCAATAATAGTTTGATCAAAATCTGAACCTAATTTATTGATTTTTATCACACTATCATCGGCTAATGTAAAATAGACATAGGTATCATCTTGGGTTACAGACTTAAACATACTATCTCCATCTTTGCCATCTTGTCCATCTTTACCTGCTGCTCCAGTAGCACCGGTCTCGCCTTTGTCGCCTTTGGCTTTGCCTAATTGATTCCAAGTAGTACCATTATCATAGGAAATGTACCAATAGTCATTCTCTATTTTCAACTTTGGGGTTATTCCATCTTGACCATTTGTGCCATCTTGACCGTCCTCTCCATCCTTGCCGTCTTGACCGTTTTCGCCATCTACACCATCTTTGCCATCCTTTCCATCTTTGCCGTTCTCGCCTGTAACGCGCAATTTATTGCCATTGGCATCTAACAACCACTCGCCATTTAATGTCCAATAGTAAACATCTCCGTCTTTGGCAACGCCAATTTGGGGTGTAATACCATCTTCTCCATCTTTGCCGTCTTTTCCATCGTTACCTTTATAAATAGTAATAGACGGATTTTTAGCAAATGTAATCGTATAGCCAATGACCTCGTTGCCTTCTTTGATTTCGGCTACATTGGTCACATAATCTCTCTCCTGCAACGCTTGAATAATCGTCTGCATAGATGCAATATTAGTATTCATATGCATACATAACTGCTCCAAATAAGTTACACGTGCATCAATATCACTCATAGGAGTCATCCACAAGGTGTCTTTGTTGTTGCAACTCGCTAAACATACTACGGCTGCAAGATATAAAAAGAATCGTTTCATATTCATATTATTTTTAGGTTAGAAATTAAGAGCCACACCGGCACCGTTGCCAGTATATTGTACATTGAGTTGAAGCATTTTATTGCCCTTTATATACAAAGGAATACCCACAATTGTTAATGCTCCACCAAGAGGAGTGAGTATATACCCTGCTACTTCAGCAGCATGTGTTTTCTTGGAGAAATCACGCACTTTGTTGTTGTATTCCTCTACTGAAATTAGTTCCAATCCTTTATCTGCGATTGCCGCTTGCGGATTGGTAGTACAATTATCCACAGGATTGGGTAAAAAGTTGGCATACATCAAACTGGCAAGACCTGCTGCCAAACAAGGTACACCTACTGCCAACGAAACAGTTCCTGTTGTTTTCATGGCTTCGCCAATGACTTGGTTGGGATCACTTGCACGCTGAGTAGCCGTACTATCTACAGCCACTACTTGTGCTTGCATGCTCATGGCTAAACAGCCGAGCAATACGAAAGAAAGAAGTTTTCTGTTCATAATTTTGTAATTAAAAGTTAGATTATTAAGAAGTTACTTCACTCTGGCGCCGGTGGCGTTGTAGAGATTGCCCTTATGGAGAATGTTGAGCGAGTTATTGATAATGAATTTTGATCTTGCAGAATCGGAATTCTTTTTTATTGTTTCAATGGCGGTATCATCCATTCCTTGTATATTCAAAAATTCCTTCCAATATGTATCACCTTGATACCATGTTATACTACCTTTGGGCACATATAATGGTATTGCCTTTCGTACACCATAAAATGTGTTTTTGTCTATAGAAGGTGGTACAACGGCATAACATTTTATCGAATTCAAACCACTGCAACCATAGAAAGCCCCCTCCCCAAGCGCAGTGACAGAATTGGGAATCTCAATAGAGGTTAAACCGCTGCAACAATAAAAAGCACCATAGCCAATTATAGTGACAGTTTTGGGAATAATTAACGCACCTATCAAGCCGCTGCAATTATAGAAAGCATAATATCCAATCGTAGTAACGGAATTGCCAATCGTGAGTAAGGTTAAACCGCTGCAACCATCGAAAGCATTATTTCCAATCGTTGTGACGGAATTGGGAATAATCAACGCACCTGTCAAACTACTGCACCCTTCGAAAGCATTATCTCCAATCGTGATGACGGAATTAGGAATTGTAATTGAAGTCAAATCATCACAATAAAAGAAAGCATCATCTCCAATCATTGTGACGGAACTAGGAATAGTTACTGAGGTCAAACCAGGGCAAGCGCAAAAAGCAGAACTTCCAATCTTTGTGATTTCTCCGCTACAGGTAATTTTACCTGTACCGTTACTAAAGGTATGCGATGTAATCGCAGGGCCAAAGGTTGTTGCACCAACTATCAAAGGAGTGTGTCCCGTACTCAAGTCCATCGTTCCTGTGTAGGTGAGGACATTACTTGCTGATAGGACGGTGGTGGCGATAAGTGCCACAAAAAGAGATAAAAGTTTGTGTTTAATCATAAAAGTTGTTTGTTTTTAGTTTTTGCCTCCACTTTACTATTTGGCAGAAGGTGTTAGCCGTTTTAGATAGTTTATAGTTGATAATTGAAATACACACAACAAAAAAGCAGGTCCGAATTCTCGTCCTGCTATCTTGGGTCCTGGAATTACCTCTACAATCAAAACGAGCAACTCCGAACCTGCGGGTATGTATTTATACGCACACGCACACCTAAATATACATAAGGTGCTACGTATGTACTTGATACACACTTACAGCGATTCATTATTACTTCGCCTTGGATTGTATTTGAATTTTCCAGGTTCAAGATAGCCAAGATTCGAAGCGTAATAAACGCTTTCTTCATTATGTCTTGCAGGACTTTCACCTGCTGCCGGAATCACTCTTCCGGCGTGAATTTTGTGCAAAATTACAACTTTTTTTTGATATATGCAAATAAAAATACTATTTGCTATCATTTTGCTACTTTTTAGGGCATAAAACAAAAAACGATGCCAAATGGCACCGTTTGTTTATCGTTTGTTTATCACTCTATCGCCTTTAACACCGTGACGGTGCAGGAGGCGGAGCGCTCGTCCACATGGGCGGTGACGATGACCGTCTTGGCAATAACTGTGTCCGGCAAAGTTTGGGCAGTAATAAGTCCCTTATCCGACACCGTCACGACAGCAGGGTCTTCCGACTCCCACGTATGAACAGAGTCCTGCGAGACATATAACTGACGCGTAGCCCCTTCGTACAACGTACACGAAGGCGGCTGGATAACAACTTCCGGCTTACCCATATTGGGCATTTCTTTGCAAGCGCAACAAATAACTGCTAATAGTGAACAAATAACAATTTTAATTTGTAAATTTGTAAGTTTGTAAGTTTGTAAGTTTACCATGCGAATAAGGGATATTGGTTCATTTCTTTATTAACTATTTCACGCACTTTGGCGATATTGGCATCAGACTCGGGGGCTTGCAGCACCTGATCAATCAGTTCTACAATCCACGGCATCTTATCTTCCTTCAAGCCACGCGTCGTGATAGCGGGCGTACCGAAACGCAGACCGCTGGTCTGGAAAGCACTACGCGTATCAAACGGCACCATGTTCTTATTGGTCGTTATGTCGGCAGCCACAAGGGCTTTTTCTGCCACCTTACCCGTCAAATCGGGATACTTGGTGCGCAAATCAACCAACATGGAGTGGTTATCCGTTCCGCCGGAGATAATATTATAACCCTTGTCCATAAAGGCTTGTGCCATGACGGCAGCGTTGGTCTTCACCTGTTGGGCATAGGTCTTGAACTCGGGTTGGAGTGCCTCGCCGAAAGCGACGGCTTTGGCAGCAATGACATGCTCCAACGGTCCGCCCTGTGTGCCGGGGAAGACAGCACTATCCAAGATAGCGGACATCATCTTGACCTCACCTTTCGGCGTCGTCTTGCCCCACGGATTGGGGAAGTCCTTACCCATCATAATAACACCGCCACGCGGACCACGGAGGGTCTTGTGTGTTGTCGTGGTAACGATATGGGCATACTTAACAGGGTTATCCAGCAGACCGGCTGCAATCAGTCCGGCAGGGTGTGCCATATCGACCATAAAGATAGCACCTATCTCGTCTGCCACCTTACGGATGCGGGCATAGTCCCACTCACGGCTGTAAGCCGAAGCTCCGGCAATAATCAGTTTGGGACGCTCGGCACGTGCTTTCTGCTCCAACTCGTCATAATCGACACGACCTGTTGCTTCATCCAAGGAGTAATCAATAGCGTGGAACATAAGTCCGGAGAAATTGACCGCCGAGCCGTGGCTGAGGTGTCCGCCATGACTGAGGTTCAGTCCCATAAACGTGTCACCGGCTTTCAAGCAAGCCATAAAGACGCACATATTAGCTTGTGCGCCGGAGTGCGGTTGCACGTTGGTGTATTCAGCATTAAAGAGTTTTTTAAGGCGGTCACGGGCGATATTCTCACTCACGTCCACGACCTCACAACCGCCATAATAACGGTGCCCCGGGTAACCCTCGGCATATTTATTGGTCATCACCGACCCCATAGCCTCAAGGACTTGGTCGCTGACATAGTTCTCGCTGGCAATCAATTCGATACCGCGTGTTTGACGTTCCCGTTCCTGACGGATAAGGTCAAAAATTTCGTTGTCTCGTTGCATAATGTTTAATTGTTTATTTGCCACGGAGGAGATTGACGGAACCTTTGAGTTTGAAATCCTGTCCGTCACAGCCCTTGGCTTCAATGATATAGAAATAAGCTGAATCAGGTTCTTTGCGGCCGTTATAAGTACCGTCCCAACCCTTGGTGGGGTCATCCCACGAATAAACAAGGTGTTGCCAACGGTTATATATCCAGCAATGGAAATCGCAGATAGAACGGAAGACTACACGGAACTCATCGTTCTTGCCATCCCCGTTAGGCGTGAACACGTTAGGCACCATAATCATACTACTATGCAGGATGATGGTGTCCTGTGCCGTAGTGACACAATCCGGATGTTTGGAATTGGTCATTTTGAGATCTACCATATAGGTCACCGGACCGGATTCGGAAGCCTCGTCAAAGATGTAACGCATCTCCTTCTCCGTTCGTGTCGTAATGACATCCGAGCCACGGCGGATAGTCCACTGATAGACATCGGCTTTGGCGGAAGGATGGCTCTCGAACAGCACTTCAAGCGGAGCCGAATGGATAATGGTCTGGTCTTCGTACGGACCTTCCTTCTCGTTCTCCAGTTTCTTACCGCGCATCGTAATAAAATACTGCTGATGGTGCGCCACGGCAACGGCTTCCTTAACATCCGTCACCAACGAATCGGCTGCTCCGAACAAGGTTTCTGAACACATGTTCTCATGAATAACGAACTTGGTGTCGCACAAGATGGAATCCAATGTGATGATACTCGGATAAGACAAGGTATCCGTTTTCGTAACCGTCTGCCAGTCCGATTCTGCCCATTGCTGGTTATTGTACGTAACGGTCAGTTGGTAAGGCAGTTGCTTCTGCACATCATACTGATACGAGGACGCCGATAGCGAATCCGTGTAGTACGAGATGC
>JAGHSG010000048.1 GCA_018066005.1 Bacteroidales bacterium
GCGTTACCGCCATCTTCGGATGGTCTTTGATAATCCGTGCCTTAATCGCCTTCATTTCTTCCGTCAGCGTCTTGCCCTCTGCTTGCAGGTTCTCTATCTGACCTAACTTGAGACGATACAAGCCATCGTCGTCGTTGGCAGCAAAATTATATTCGCGAGTGTCGTTGATAATAAACAACTCGCCTTCTTGCTCAAACATACTGCCTACACCTTGATGTAGATTGTGGCTGATGTACTCTGGTGCTACTTGTTTGATGGCTGCATCTACTGCGGCTGCTAATGTTTTTAACTCTGCCAAATCTTTCCATGTTTGGCATTGATTGACTAAGTAAGCCTGCAACTCCTCGGATGCTACCTTACCGGTGGAATGAACTTTAATTTCCATAATGATTAAATTAATTAATTGTTATTTTGCTTTTTGAGCGCAATCGCGCTTCTTATATTCTCACTTGCCGTTACCCATCTAAGGTTACTTGCTCGGTTATCAAACCTATCGCCATTGATGTGGTCCACTTGGTTGCGGAATAAATCGGGTGTGCCACATATCTCAGGAAAAGCAAATGCAACACCGCGATGGATATACATTGAACCGCGAATACCGTTCATACCATCCTTAAGGTGTAAATAACCACCTCCTTTGTTGTGTTTGAGTGTTTGTTTATTCTGACCACACTGTGGTGTGGCTACCCGTAAACCACCTTGCCACCATATATACGCATGTCCGTATGCGTCAAAGTAATAAGGATAACCTGTCTTGGTCGGAACTGCACGAACTTCATGCAGGGTTAATAATTGAAAATAAGTGTTCATACTATCTTTCTTTTTATTTTTATTTTTTCTTGGCTGATATATACCATAAGTGCGCCTTCGCACGGTAACGCCTCGACAGCTTGCTGGCGTAAGGTGTTCGCCCAGAATAAGCGCATGTTGGTATATTCAGCCTTTCTCCTTTCACACTGCAAAATTACACTTTTATTAGCCAACAATCACTTACGGCAAATCAGCGATTATTAAAAATATTTCATTATGCTTGCAAAAAGGATAAACGTGTATTATCTTTGCACTCGAAATCAACAAAAGTGCTTAGAGCACACCAAAATTATGACACGAGGAATACGCAACAATAACCCCCTCAATATCCGCTACTCCAATACACCTTGGAGCGGAAAAGTACTAAAGGAAAACAAGAAAGACCCGGACTTTGAAGAATTCACTTCTATGTACTTCGGCTTTCGCGCTGCACTAATCAATATCGAAACCTATATAGTCAAATATGGATGCAATACAATCGCTAAAATCATTACTCGTTGGGCTCCTCCTTCGGATGGTAATAATACTAATGACTATATCTATCACGTATGTCGCATCACGAACACCGGAGGAAACGAACCCATCAGTAACCATAGCCACAAGCTCCGCGACATCGTCGCTGCAATGGCTTTCATTGAATCGGGGCGCAATATCACCGCCTATTACAATAGCCTCGACGAAGCCTTTGAGCACTTCAAACCCCGCAAACCGTATTCATGATTGCGGCATCATTCCGAAAAGGCGGTGCCTCCGGGCACACCGAGATAATCACCGAGTACTGGGACGTAGATTTCTACCTAAAGTATGATATCATAACTATACTGCAAGAATATCTAAAGTCA
>JAGHSG010000112.1 GCA_018066005.1 Bacteroidales bacterium
TGGATGGCTTGCCGGTCTTTGTGGTCCGCCGTGTCCGTCACCGTACACGTGTTGACGATAACGACATCGGCCTGCTCATCGCGTTTGCAACGCGTGTGACCCCGTGCGATGAGGGTGTTCATCAGCGCACTGGACTCCGCAAAATTAAGTTTGCAACCTAATGTGACGATTTTTATTTTCATTCCTTCGTTAACTGCTGGCTACGTTTATCATTGCTGAAGATGGAAAGATAATTCCTTAAACCATTAAAGGCAGACAATCGTTCTTGTGTTCCGGAATAAATCACTTGAGTACTAACGACATCATCTCCATATAGTTGTTGAAAATACCGTAATGACTTATAGAACGCCGTGTTATCGGTATCTGCTATTTTAACCTCGTATGCAGACAAGGCAAGACCGTTTTCAAGCACTATATCCACTTCGTGGGTTTTATCCTTGTAAAAATACAGATGGTCATCTTTCCCTGCATTATAGGTCTGCTTTAAAAATTCAACCATAACAAGATTCTCAAACAGTCCGCCACGGCAGGGATGGATATTTAATTGTTGTTCATTCTCAATGCCTAAAATATGGCACGCTAATCCTGTGTCATAAAAATAGACCTTGGGCATCTTTGCCAACCGTTTACCGATGTTTTTGTAGTATGGATACTTACGGAAAGCGATGTAGGACGTTTCCAACACATTCATCCATTCCTGAATTGTCGGTACCGATACTCCGACATCGTTTCCAATACTTTGGGCATTGAATTCGGAACCAACTCTGGCAGCAACAAGCAAAAGGAAGCGTTGGAATTGTTTTATGTTGCGTAATGTGATTAAGTCCGAGACATCTCTTTGTAAATAGGTGTTATAGTATGCACGATACACGTCTTGTGCTGGTTGCCGATCTCCCCAAACGGCAGGATAGAAGCCATTGAGCAAGAGCGAGTCAATAGAAGACGGGAGATTTGTGCCGAGTTCTTTTATATTAAAAGGCAAGAGGGTCAGTACCGCAGTTCGCCCTGCCAGAGATTGCCGTATTTTAGGCAGTAGCGCAAAATTGCTGCTACCGGTCAGGATAAATTTGCGGGATTTGTCCTCGTCCACCAGCACTTGTATCATTGAAAACAATTCGGGCAGGCGTTGTGCCTCATCAATTATCATGCCTTGTGAGGTAGTTGTCAAGAACATCCGCATATCTTCCATGGCTTGTGCCCACGTTTGCGAATCTTCCAAATTGACATAATCGTAGTTTGGATAGGACAATTTACACAGTGTTGTTTTACCGGATTGACGCGGTCCGACAACACTAACAACAGGAAATATATTCCCTAAACGCAATAATTCGCTTTGTAACTCTCTGTTATACATAATATTATGGTGTTGTTGTCCATTTTTTAAGACAAACTTTAATTTTGGACACTGCAAAGGTACAACAAAAAATTGACATACGCAAATAAAGCGGGCAAAAAATAGATTTTTAATCTATAATAGGTGTTTTTTGTCTATTGGTGCGGTGTTCTATTATCAACGCGTCTCTTCTCATACCACCTCCGTAGCACTCGGACTATCTCTACTGTGTTTCTCTGCCTTATCTGTGGTCGCCCGGTGGTCGCCATATTGACAGGTCTTTTAGTCGAGGGTCGGCCGACACTCTCCATACCTTTTTAATCGCCCGCTCATCGTTCACTTCTGCCCGCCTACGATGGAAGACAATAATAAGGTATTAATTGTTTGATAATAGATTAATTATGCAGAAATAAAGAAAATATCTCACCATTTTAGGCGGGCGAAAGTAGTGTTTTTCTATATAACACGTATATAATCCCCGCATAGGGCAGAAAATAATAAATACATATAGAATTATTCGCTCTTCCGCCCGCCAATTATAAATTTATTGCCGATTATTAAGATTTTTATCCTTTTCGGATTATTTCTTTTTCGTCTTCGGAGAGGTTGTAGAGGTCGTAAACGAGTTCGTCGATTTGAGTGTCAGTGGCTTGGATGGTTTGGGTAAGGGTTTGGCACTCGGTAGCGTACTGGTTGAAATACTCCTCCCATTCGTCCTGCTGCACAAGGGTCAGGCGAATTTTCTGTTTGCCCAGTTCCTTAACAAAGTCCGCAAAAGTCAGCGTGTCAAAGTTCTCCAAAGCAGCAGTTACTTTGAGTTCTGCAAAATTGTCGCTCATCCTCCGCAAGAAACGTGCGCGTTTCTGCTGCAAGTCCTTATTAAGCGACAGCATCCGGTCGGCAAGGTCGATAAAGGGCTGTTGGTCATCGCAAGCCGGAACAGGGAAATTCTCAAAATAAACCTTACGAATCTCACGCGTACCGCCTAACAACTCCGGACAATTATACCAAATCCACAATTTGCATAACTTGGAATTAAAGATGCAAGTTAGGTATTTTAGGTTCATTGAATCATCCTCTGCCGTAAGAATGAACGTCTTATCGTTACCAAAACATCCACTTTCATCGTAGGTAAACGGAAAGACAGAAGTCATGTTGGGGTAAATAATCTTGGGTTTGGAGAATTCGTAAAGGTAATCACAATTTCGCAGATTATAAGGAGTTACCCCCTTATCTCCTCGTTGCGATAATTTATCATAAAACACATCTAAATGCGATTTAATTATTGGATATTGTTCAATATCTACAGGAGCAACATTTAAGCGCGGGACACCATTATGAGGATTTATTAGATATTGCATTCCACTAAAACTACCCCAAGCAGTAATATCTCGTCCTCGTAAGAGTGGCTTAATAATTTCCTCGTTCTTTTTATCAGACGCAACTAACTTGTCCTTTGTTTCTGCATCAATAAAGAAAGCCTCATTATAACCTGTTTTTACACCATAGTTAATAGTTATTGGCAAATCTTTTAGTGCTTTATGCGCCTTCATTTTTTGCAGAATATCCATGTGAGCGCGCGGCTGGATAGTCCACTCATCTTCTCCGAAAGTGTTTGCCGGGTAAGTGTCGATAGCGGCTTTAATTTCATTGTCAAAGTCGCCGTGATATGTTTTGTTATTGAGAGACAAAGCCTGTACAAAATCGCCCTTTGCACTTTTTTGAGTTACGAAGATACAAACAATAGTGGCGGCATCTTCAAAGAACTGTACATCGCCGAAATTGAGTATTTGGCAGAGGTTCGTTTTGGCGAGGAACTTACGCAACTCCTTTCCGTATGCAACCAACATCCATTTATTAGGCATAATAAACGACTGCATGCCTCCCTCCTTTAAGAGATTGTAGCCACGTTCCGTAAACAAGCAATATAAGTCTGCACTCTTATTAAAGACCTCGTAGCCACACTGGGCATACTTATCGCTCATTTCTCCAAGGTTTTGGAGTTGCACATACGGCGGATTGCCGATGATGATGTCGAAGCCGCCTTTTTCGAAGACTTGCGGGAACTCTTTTTGCCAGTCAAAGGCTTTGTCACCGGCGATGGCGGGGTCGGAGATAAGCGAGTTACCGCACTTGATATAGTCGTTGAGCGAATTGAGTTTGCGGAAAGGTTTAGCCGTTCTGAGCCACAGCGCAAGACGGGCAATCTCGACACTCTCCTCGTTGATGTCCACACCATAAAGGTTGTTCTCCAAGATGCTGTTCTCTATGTTGGGGAACTCGATGTCGGAGTTGGTGAGGGCTGCTTCCATCTTATCCAGCGACTTATGTTCGTCTATCAGGAACTGCAGAGCAGCATTGAGGAAGGCGCCGCTACCGCAAGCAGGGTCACAGATAGTGAGCGAGAGCAGCCACTCGCGGTACTCTTTCAGCAAATCCATCATACGCTGCTTGGTTTTGAGTTGGCGTGTTTGTGCATCGTAGTAATCTTCCTCAACCAATCCCATTGCCTCGCGTTTCTCGCGACAGAGTTTGCCCAAGGTGTTATCCACGATATAGCGCGTGATATATTGTGGTGTGTAGAAAACGCCGTCTTTCTTGCGCTTGGAGACCGTCGGTGCTTCGCCGTTTTGGAGTTGTGCCGTCACTTCTTCAATCTCGCTGAGGGAGTTCTCAAAGATATGCCCAAGTATATTGACATCCACTTCACTGGCAAAATCGTATTCACTCAAACGCAGCGTATGTTCAGCAAGCAAGTTATCGTCTATATCTAGGTTATCCAACACTTCATCGGGTTTGAACAGGCCGCCGTTGTAGGCAAAGATGTCGTATTTCTTGCCCTTGTGTCCCTCGTTCATATAGCCGAAATACTTTTTTATGCGGCTATAAAGTGGGCTATATTCATCCAATTCGATAAGTTGACGCCATTGTTTGATAATCTCTTGCATGGAGTTGGGCGGGAGCAAGTCTCGGTCTTCGGCAAAGAAGATAAAGAGCAGGCGGTCGAGTAGTTTTTGTGTTTTCTTAAAGAGCAAGATTTTCCACTCGGCAGTGCTATGTTCGCCCTCTTCTGTCGTGTTCCGGCGCAGAATGTCAGCAAACAGCACACGCTTGAAGTCGATATAGTCCTTATAGAGTTGGTTAGTAATCTGTTCTTCGCGGCTCAGACTCTCACTCTTGACGGTAGCAGGCAGGTGGCGCGACAGGTTGTCGTATTGTAGGCAGAGCCATAGTTCGGCAAACTCTTCGCGAGTGAGTGTAAACAAGTTCCACTCCATGTGCTCAACGGCGTTATCAATATAGAAGCGGAGTTTTTGGAAATTGCTGATGACGACATATTTGGCTTGGGGGTGCTGGTTCTTATAGCCAAATGCCTGACGTTCCACTTTGCTCAAATCGGGCGTTTTGTGGTCTTTAAGTTCGATGATGCCGATAACCTCGTTTTTGAGCAGAATGGCACCGTCTGCTTTCTTGGAGTCGTTGACATCTTTCTTCTCCGTAATGAGATTATAGTCGGGGTCAGGGTTCAGGGTATAGCCTAAAATCTTGACAAAGAGTTCGCGCAGGAAACCCTCTTGGAATTGTTCTTCCTTGCTGGTCAGGATATTTTGCTGGCGTTCGGTGTTATGAAAATACGCCACGAATTGCGTGTAGGCAGCATCTATCTGCTGTGCATCCATCGCTGCTATATAACGAGCCAGTACGTTTTTTTGAAAAAGTGCCATAGGAGTTGTGTTTTATAGGTCTTACAATCGGAGGTTCCGAGTTGCACTTGCAAAGGTACAAAGAATTTTTGGAATAAGCAAACTTTTTGAATGGAAAATTGAAAATGGAGAAATGAGAATAATCATTTTGCTACTTTTTAGGGCAAAAAATAAAAAACGATGCCAAGTGGCACCGTTCGTTCATCGTTCGTTCATCGTTCGTTTATTGGTCGTTTATCGCAAGGTGACAAAATGATAGTTGGTCAACACCAAAAACAAGCAATCCGTTCCACAGGGGAACAGATTGCTTGTTTGACCTTATTTATTCGCGTACGTGCGCGAGGGGTATTATCCTAACATCGTCAGCAATATACCGGCGGCGACAGCACTACCGATAACACCGGCTACGTTCGGACCCATAGCGTGCATGAGCAGGAAGTTGCTCGGGTCGGCTTTGGCTCCTTCCATCTGACTGACACGTGCAGCCATAGGAACGGCACTCACACCGGCAGAACCGATTAGCGGATTGATCTTCTCTTTGCTGAACAAGTTCATGAACTTAGCCAGCAAAACACCGCCTGCGGTACCTAACGAGAAGGCAACAATACCCATAACGAGAATCTTGATGGTCTTCCATGTCAGGAAAGTAGCACCTGTAGCGGTGGCACCAACACTCAAACCAAGGAAGATAACAACAATGTTCATCAACTCGTTTTGGGCAGTCTTGCTCAAACGGTCCACTACACCGCACTCTTTCATCAGGTTACCCAACATAAGGCAGCCAATCAGCGGAGCAGCATCCGGCAATACAAGAGCCACAATAGCGGTGATGATAATCGGGAAAACAATCTTCTCGGTCTTGCTCACTTGACGCAGTTGTTTCATCTTAATCTTACGCTCTTTCTCCGTAGTCAACGCACGCATAACAGGCGGTTGAATAACAGGAACAAGCGCCATGTACGAATAAGCAGCAATAGCGATAGGACCTAATAACCAAGGGGCCAACTTACTGGTCAGGAAGATACTCGTAGGACCGTCAGCACCGCCGATGATACCTATACTTCCTGCCTCGGCAGGAGTAAAGCCCATGGCATTGGCGCACAGGAACGTAACGAATATACCTAACTGGGCAGCCGCACCCAACATAAAACTTTTGGGGTTAGCAATCAGCGGTCCAAAGTCGGTCATAGCACCCACACCGATAAAAATCAAGCACGGGTATAGACCCAACTTAACGCCGACATACATGACATCCAACAATCCGGCTTCTTTCAAAACGGCACCGTAACTATGGTAAGCAGGACCGTTGGGGTCTAAGAACGCAGCCCATAACTCCTCATGAAACATACCTGCCATCGGCAAGTTGGTCAGCAACATACCGAATGCGATAGGTAGGAGCAGCAAGGGCTCGTATTGTTTCTTAATAGCCAGATACAACATGAAGAACGATACCAACAGCATCACACCTTGACGCCAGTCGATATTCATGAACCCCATGGCCTGGAAAAATTCTAATATACCATTCATAATTCACCAATTTGCTAATTTACGAATGGAATTAGCCAAGAACCATCAGTACATCATCTTGCATAACCGTTTGGCCGGCAGCAACAAGAATTTGTTTAACGGTACCGTCGTTTTCGGCTGCAATGTCATTAGCCATCTTCATACTCTCTAATTGCAAGAGTACATCACCTTTCTTAACGGCTTGACCTTCGCTAACCATTACTTTGATAACGGAACCGGGCAGCGGACTAACCACTTTGGCACCACCGGCTACGGGAGCAGCAGCGGGAGCGGCTTTGGGGGCGGCAGCAGGTGCAGCAGCAGGAGCAGCAGCGGGTTTCGGAGCAGCCACTTTAACGGGAGCGGCTTTCTTCTCTGTCTCAACTTGATATTTCTGACCGTTTACGGTAACCTCGGTCAAACCGTTTTCTATTTCTTCAACGGCTGCGGTATATTCCACACCGTTGATTTTGAATTTGAATTCTTTCATTGCTTTAATTATTTACTGATGTTATTTATTCCGAAACTCTTGTCGTTCCAAGCGGAAGCGCGACCTACAAGGGTCATTTTAGGTGCTTCCATATCATGAACGCCATAGTACAAATGAAGTGCCATGGCAACGGCAGCCATGTCTGCGTCCTCTTGACTGAGGTGCAGAGCCGTGGCTACTGCTGCGGCATCATTAGGAGTGGATGGGGCAGAAGCCTTCTTGCAGGACGGAGCGGTCTCTTTCTTCTTGCATCCGCCACCCATGATAAGGCCAAGACCTTTCATGATAAAAACGAATACAAACAGGAGGACGAGCACCATGCAGAAGCCCAAGCAAGTAACAATCCACGTATCTGTTGTAACTGCTAAAAAAGTCATAATTGAAAATCTTTAATCTTTAAACTTTAAACTCTCCACTAACTTAAAGCGGTAAGTTGCAGTGTTTCTTAGCAGGGTTAGTCAGGCGCTTGGTCTGCAATTTCTCAAAGGCGTTGCAGATGCGGGCACGGGTAACGCGAGGCTCGATGACATCGTCGATATAACCGCGGTTGGCAGCCTGATAAGGACTGGCGAACAAGTCTTTGTATTCTTGCTCTTTCTCTGCAATGAATTTCTTCTTTTCTTCCGGATCTTCAATTGCTTTGAGGGCTTTGGCTTGCAGCACACCTACGGCACCGCTGGCACCCATAACGGCAATCTCGGCATTCGGCCATGAGTAGCACATATCACCACGCAACTGCTTGCAACTCATCACGATATGACTTCCGCCATAACTCTTACGGATAGTGACGGTTACCTTAGGAACGGTAGCCTCGCCGTATGCGAACATCAGTTTAGCTCCGTGGTCGATAATACCGGCATATTCTTGACCTGTACCGCACAAGAAGCCCGGAACATCTACCAAGGTCAATATCTGGATATTAAAGGCGTCGCAGAAACGGACGAAACGGGCGGCCTTACGGCTGGCATCGCAGTCCAGCACACCTGCCAACCAACTGGGTTGGTTAGCGATAATACCGGTGGAACGACCGTTGAAGTGAGCGAAACCGCAAATGATATTCTTGGCATAATCTTTATGCACCTCAAAGAAATCACCGTCATCTACGATGAGGTTGATAATCTCGTGCATATCGTACGGTTTGTTCGGATCGTTAGGGACGATGTCGTTCAGGGCATCCTCTACACGCATCGGGTCATCGTTGGTAGGAACGATAGGAGCCTCTTCCATATTGTTTTGAGGAATGAAGCTGACCAACTTACGAACCATAGTCAATGCCTCATCTTCGGTAGGAGCCACGAAATGTGTCACACCGGACTTGCTGGCATGAATCTTGGCACCGCCCAATTGCTCTACGGTAACATCTTCACCCGTAACGCTCTTGACAACCTTCGGACCGGTGATGAACATATAACTGTTCTGCTCGGTCATCATGATAAAGTCGGTCAAGGCAGGACTGTAAACGGCACCGCCGGCGCAGGGACCAAAGATGACACTGATTTGAGGTACAACACCCGAAGCCAGGATGTTACGCTCAAAAATCTCGGCGTAACCGGCCAAGGCGCAAGCACCTTCTTGGATACGGGCACCGCCTGAATAATTCAAACCGATGATAGGAGCACCTAATTTCATAGCTTGGTCCATGACATTGCATATCTTCAATGCCATCGTCTCACTCAACGAACCGCCAATCACGGTAGCGTCTTGTGCGAAAACAAATACCAAACGACCGTCAATCGTACCGGAACCTACGGCAACACCGTCGCCGAGGAACACTTTTTTCTCCATACCGAAGTCGTGACAACGGTGGGTAAGGAACATGTTCACTTCTTCAAACGAACCTTCGTCCAGAAGCATGTTGATACGCTCGCGACAGGTATAGCAACCTTTTGCGTGGTGTTTCTCCACGGCTGCTTCACCACCACCCGCCATTGCTTTGGCGCGGTTATCTACGAGTTTTTGCAGTTTTTCGTTATCCATATCTCTAAACTCTAAACTTTAATCTTTAATCTATCAACTTACTTCGGTTGTTCGCAAATCTCGGTCAATACACCTTTGGTGGATTTCGGATGCAAGAAAGCAATCATCAGGTTCTCCGCACCTTTGCGGGGAGCTTTGTCGATGAGTTGCAGACCGGCAGCTTCGGCTTCTTTCAGAGCTTCTTCTACGCTATCCACATTGAAAGCAACGTGATGCACACCACCACGACCGCCGTTCTTTTCAATGAACTTGGCGATAGTGCTCTCGGGGCAGGTGGGCTCCAGCAACTCAATCTTGGTTTGACCAACTTTGAAGAAAGCGGTCTTTACTTTTTGGTCGGCTACTTCCTCAATGGAATAGCACTTACTACCGGTTAAAAACTCGAAGAAAGGCATAGCCTCTTCCAAACTCGTTACAGCAATTCCTAAATGCTCGATATGAGTAGGTTTCATAGTTGAAAAAATTATTTAGTTAAACGTTAAACACAATTTGGGTACAAAATTACAAAAAAATTTTGATATATGCAAATAATTTACTACTTTTGTAGTCAAATTTGTTTTTTATGAAAAATCGCTTATCTCCGTACAACATCGGTTCACTGATTGTAATCGTTGCTTTGCTCATCGTTTTGGCATCCGTGTTATATACCAACCACTTGGCTTCGCAGTTGCGAAACGAAGAGCAGAATAGGGTAGAGATATGGGCGGATGCTACCCATCGGTTGATTACGGCTGACGACACCGAAGATTTGAGTTTCTATTTGTCCATTATCGAGGCCAACACGACTATTCCGGTCTATATGGTAGATTCGGCAGGACGTATATTAGATACCCGTAATGTCAAAAAGCCGGTGGATGACCCGCGCGAATTGAACGGACCTATTGAGCTGCGTATATCCGATGATATCGTGCAGTATATCTACTACGATGAATCCACCTTGCTGACGCGCCTTAAATTCTTCCCGTATATTGAATTTGGCATTATTTTTCTCTTTGTCTTGATAGCCGTCGTCACGCTTTTCACGGCTCAACGCAGTGAACAGGACCGTGTGTGGGTGGGGTTGAGCAAAGAAACTGCCCACCAATTAGGTACGCCTATCTCATCCCTCAATGCTTGGCAGGAATTACTGCAAACCAAGTACCCCGAAGATGAACTGATTCCGGAGATGCAACGCGATTTGGAACGGCTGCAAGTCATCGCAGAACGCTTCTCCAAAGTGGGTAGCGAACCCGAACTCAAACCTGCCGAATTGAATACGGTTGTTGAGCAGACAGTCGCCTACATGCGCACACGTGTTTCTAATAAGGTAACAATAAACATGGTGCATTGTGCATTTACCGGAGTGCTCGGAAGCACAATTGTCAACCTGAATAATCCTTTGTTCAGTTGGGTGCTGGAGAACTTGATTAAGAATGCGTTGGACGCTATGGAAGGAAAAGGCACCATTACGATTGCAATGGAACAGGAAGACGAAAATATCTATCTGGATATTACCGATACGGGACATGGCATCGACCGTCGTATGTTCCGTGCCATCTTCCAGCCCGGTTATACAAGCAAGAAACGTGGTTGGGGATTGGGATTAAGCCTATCCAAGCGTATCATTGAAGATTACCATGGCGGCAAACTCTTTGTCAAGTCGTCCGAGATAGGTGTCGGCACTACTTTCCGCATCGTCCTCAAACAGACCGAAAACAGTTGAACCGCTTCCGCTCATGGCAGCATAGAAAGCACCTGCATCCAGTAGGTGCTTTTTTATTTGTGCCAATAGCGGATGACACGCAAAAACCGTAGTCTCAAAATCATTTACCAACTCACCTATATTATCTACTGCGGTTCTCAACCACCGATTCACCGATTCACCGCATCCCCGATTCACCGCTACTTGTATTCCCGCATAAGCGTCGCGTGTAGAGACAGCCACATCGGGTTTAAGCATAATCAGGCGCTTGCCCTTTAAGGAAAAATCAATAGGCGTCAGTATATCTCCTATGCCTTCGGCAAAACAGGGGGTGTTGTAGATAAAGAAAGGACAGTCGGCGCCTAA
>JAGHSG010000150.1 GCA_018066005.1 Bacteroidales bacterium
ACTATTTTCAGTCCGCTGCACGAGGAAAGCATATACGCATACGCTTCCGGCAGCCGCAGCGGGTGAATCTCGTTTTGAGGTGCCTGACTCAATTTAACGATACTTCCGACCGGCACATCTTTATTGATATAACAAGGTGTCTTACCACTCCACGGCGACCCATAGACACGCACCTCGCCATTAGGCAATAGGCGCAAGACAGGGTTATCGTCATTAAGTAAGCGGGCATCCGCGAAAGCCTCTTGCCAGAGGCGCGAGTGGGTCGATTTACCGGTACCTGACTTGCCCAAGAAGAGGAAACCCTTGCCGTCCTTGACCGTAACAGAAGCGTGCATCTCCAGCGCTCCCAACTTGGCAGTAGCAAAGGCGAACAAGAGCATAGCGGCATTATCAATGGCAAACTTGACGGATTGCGTATCCGGTTCGAGCGTAGCCACCGAGAAATCGGCATTGGCACGGATACGTGCACAAATAGGACTGTTCTTGAACATAGATACCTGAATAAGCCAGTCCGAATCCAAGTGGTACACTTCAATCCGCGGCATATCATCGTCCGATGAATCGGTGAACACATGCGTTTGCTCACCGGATACATCCACCTGACCAATCGTCAAGTGAAAAATAGGTTGTTGTGCCTGTTCGGGCTGTAAGAACGGGTCATAATTCGTCAGCAAAGCCAAAATATCCGGCTCTGCGGACAGGACAAAACCAAACCCCGCTACGCGATAATTTCTGCTTGTAACCATGATTGTATAGTGGTCTCAGCATCTGCTAATGCCTGTTCGTGACTAACTTCATATTCCGCGGTGAGCCAATCAGCCAACTTGGCGGCATCAAAATCCTGGCCGTCCATAACTTTCTGCCACAAATAAGCGGCAGTCTCGTTCATGGTAATCATCTTGTTGAAATTGACTTGCTCAATGCCCTCGCCAATGAGAATAAACTCATTTCCCAACGGGCGCAGTTTGAATCCCTGTTTTACGTTCATATCGGTATAATTAAATTATTCGTGGTGTATGTCTGTATATTTTCAGCAGGAACCACCTTATCGGCAGTAAGGTATGCCATAACCGTCCCCGCGTCATCATCTTGCGATGCCCCTTCGGAGAACGAATCTCCGCTACTTTGGCGATAATATCTGTCCGTAAGCAATGCTCTTCCCCGCGCAAATTGCCGTCCCCCATCAGGGTCAGTGCATCCCCATCTATCCGAATCAGGCGGTGCAAGACATAATGTTGTGTATCCACTTCTGCCAACACAATATCTCCTACTCGCAGCGATGCCGGTTGCATCAAGCGGACACTGTCTCGCCCTCCTTCAATGAACGGACGCATACTGACACCCCCCGGGGTAAAAGTGACCTCACGTCCCTCGCGAATAAACTTGTCCATTTCAGGAATGAGTACAGCGTTAGCAATTAAATGCGGCATAGAATGATGCGAATACTTCGTTTTTACTTAAATTTGCTGCAAAGATACAAAAAAATTTGCGTATTTCAAAAAAAAAGTATACTTTTGTAGGCTAATTAATACAAACTTATACATGAAACGCACTTTTTATTTGTTTTGCGCCCTCGTTTTGTTAGCAGGATGCAATAAGAAACAAGTTTCCAACAACCCGGTCATTAATCCTATTATGCCTATCCACTATACGGGTGATGGCATGACCATTCATCGCACCGACTACTTGCCATGGATGGAAGATTCCGTTATGGATATTAGCGGAGAGAATGTACTGCGGACAATGACTATCGGTCAGTATGACCTCGTTATTCTTCCCAATCTGCCGCGCGTACAGGGGCTGTACACCTTGCCCTATAAAAACAACAATCAGATTGCTTTCACCACACAGGACAAGCGTCAAGACTTGCGCATCATTGCGCTATTGGGTGACCAATGCCTTGCAGCCGACAGCATTCGTTATGCCGACAGCATCTATACGCTGGCATTGCCCGGTAATCTGCCACAGGGACGGTCGTTTGTACGTATCTATGCACAAAGCGACAGCGTGCTGTATAACGACCTACTCATTCCCCTACAAGACGGTCAGCCGTTTATCAACGCCAATTTATTGACCCGTCATGACGACCAAGCACAGGTGCTGTATTCCATGTTGGTGGACCGCTTCAACAACGGCAATCCCGATAATGACTGGAAAATGAATTCGCCCGAGGTGCTGGATATAGTAGATTACCAAGGCGGTGACTTGAAAGGTATTACGCTGAAGATTCAAGAAGGTTTCTTTGACAGTTTAGGCATTACGACCCTTTGGGTGAGTCCTATCACGCAGAATCCGTGGGACGCTTGGGGCTATTACACCTTCAAGAATGGCAATAAGTACGATAGCACTATGACCTATACCAAGTATTCCGGGTATCACGGTTACTGGCCTTTGTTCACCACCAG
>JAGHSG010000073.1 GCA_018066005.1 Bacteroidales bacterium
TGCGGACCACCTTCGCAATAGAGCAGAGTGGGGTATTTCTTGGTCTCGTCAAAGTCAGGCGGCAAAATAACCCAAGTCAGCATACTGTCACCGCTGGTTGTTTGTTGCCAACGAGGAATAACCGTTCCCATCGTTATTTGGTCGTATATATTCTTGTTCTCAAACGTCAGTTGGGTGTCATCAACGAATAACTCATTCGCCTCACACATCGAGTGACGCAGGTAATACAGGTGCCCGTCAATATAATCAATCGGCTGATAGTCGTACTGCCCGCCTTTCATCTGCGTGCATTGTGTTATTACCGGAGTGCTCGGAAGCACCGTCAACTTGTATATCCCCACTTCGCCGTGCCAGCAGGCCGCAAAGATGATAACCGAGTCGCCGGACCAGAAGAACTCGTCCACATTGGTGTCCAGTGCCTTGCTGGCAAAGGTTTTTTCGCCGGTCTTTAAGTCCATAATAAACAGCCTGTTCAGGTCACTCTCGTAGCCGTCGCGTTCCATGCTGAGCCATGCTATCTTGCTGCCGTCGGGCGAGAACATAGGATTGGTATCATAACCCATCATCCCTTCCGTCAAGTTCGCGTGCGTGCGCGTGTTAGTATTATAGGTGTATATGTCCGAATTGGTTGAAACGGCATAATCCAAGCCCGCTTTCTTGCGGCACGTGTATGCCAGTGTCTCGTTATCCGGCGACCATGCCAACTGTTCTACACCGCCCCAAGGCTTCATCGGACTCTCGTAGGGAGTGCCTTCCAATATATTGACAGGGTTGCTCAGCGAAGCCGACTTCAAGTCCATCTCGTTCTTGTAGTCGCAATGCAAGTCGCATATAATAGGTTGCGGAGCCGTCTCTGTCCACTCGTCCCAGTGCTTGTACATCAAGTCATCGACTACGCGTCCGGTGGCTTTGTCCAAGTCGGCATACTTGTCCTGTGTAGAAGCCACGGTCTTTACCTGCTTGATTAGCACCACTTTATCCCGCATCGGTGACAATAGGAAGCCCTCCACATCGTGCATAATGCCTTTATCGGAGTGCTCGGAAGCACATTCCACAGGTATATCTTCGCCTCTTTGTCGCAAGGTCAGTTGACCTTTTTTCAGATAAGCCAGCACGCCGCTACCGCCAAACCAAGCAGGGTCGCTACCCACGAACTCATCAATTATGTTCAACTGCCCGTCCTGCTCGCAACCGATACGAATCCATGTCGTAGAGCGGTTTTCAGCCACACTGTAATAACTGACGGTGTATGCAATCCAGCCCGTTTCTATATCCACTACGGCACCATTGATGCGTCCCATAGCCCACAGAGCCTCCGGTGTCAACCGTCCGCCTTCAATGGTTATCTGGGGTTTGGTAATAGGTGCTTGACCTTCTTTCTCGACTTTGTTCTTATTACAACTCATGGCACAAACGGCTGCTACAGCCAGCAAAATAGGTTTAATATTCATATTCGCATGTATTATATTTCATAATTGGGTACAAAAGTACAAAATTTTTTGCATATGTACAAATATTTTTGTACCTTTGCGTAAAATTTCTATGAGCATTAACCGTGAAATAGTCCGTTTAGCCGTTCCAAGTATCTTGGCGTGCATCACCATCCCTTTGGTGGGCTTGGTTGATATGGCTATTGTGGGACATATAGCGGACGCATCTGCCATCGGCGGAATAGCCATCGGGACGATGCTGTTTGATATCTTGTATTGGAATTTCGGTTTCTTGCGTGTCGGTACCAGCGGCGTCACGGCGCAGGCGTACGGACGCGGAGATTGGACGGAGTGCAACGGCCAACTGCGGCATTCGATGACCATTGCTTTGTGGGGTGCTTTGGCTATTTGGGTCGTTCAGTGGTTGTTTGTCACGGTGGCTTTGTACCTCATTCCCTGTTCACCCACGGTGGCAGAGCAGGCCAAGACCTATTTCTTTGTCCGGGTGTGGGCTACGCCGGCTACGCTCTCCCTCTTTGCCATCAAAGGGTGGTTTATAGGTATGCAGGACACGGTCTCTGCCATGCTGTTGGACTTGGTCGTCAATATAGTCAATATAATAGTCAGTTACGTCTTGGCGGTCTATACGCCTCTCGGCGTAGTGGGCGTGGCTTACGGAACGGTCATCGCGCAGTATTCGGGACTCTTGGTAGGTGTCGCCTTATTGGTCTTTAAGTATAGCAACGCCTTCAAACAACTCTTTCACCGCCTGCCCAAACCGATAACCAAAACGGCGCAGATGAATATAGACCTCTTTATCCGCTCGTTGTGCTTTATGATAATTTACGTGGGCTACACATCCCTGTCTTCGCGTTATGGCGATGAGGAGTTAGCCATCAGTTCGCTGATTTTGAAACTCTTTATGCTGTTCAGTTATTTCGTTGATGGCTTTGCTTTTGCGGGCGAAGCGTTGGTGGGACGTCATTGGGGTGAGCGGCAGGTAGGGCACACCCCCTCGGTGTCCTGTGCCCGATTAATAACGTATCTGCATGGTTGGTGCTTGGGGGTCGGGGTCATCTTCACCCTCTGCTTTGCGTTCTGGGGAGAAACGTTTATCTGTTTCTTATGGCCGGACATACACGCCACGGCTTCGTCGTGGAATTACCTGCCTTGGTTAATAGCCATGCCTTTGTTGTCCTCGCCGGCGTTTATGTGGGACGGTATCTATGTCGGAACGACGGCTTCGCGTGAGATACGTAACGCCATGATAGGTGCTGCGGTGGCGTTTGTAGTCGTTTATGTCGTCTTGAAACAGCAGATGGGTATCGAAGCCGTGCTGTATGCTTATTTTGCACACCTCGTTTTCAGGGACCTTTATTTGACAATTATTTGGAAAAGAACGTATGATAGAAACATTACAGCACAGACCGTGGAAAGTCCTCAAGAGTGAGAATATCCTGCATATAGGACCTTGGCTAAGTGTCCGTCAGGAGTGTGTCGAACTGCCTTCCGGCAAGCAGATTCCTACGTGGTTTATTCTCGAATACCCCAACTGGATCAATGTCATTGCCGAGACCAAAGACGGCCGCTTAGTCATGATTGACCAGTACCGCCACGGGTTGGGAGTGACTAAATACGAGATTGTAGCCGGAGTTATTGACGAAGGCGAGACGCCTCTGCAAGCCGCTCAACGCGAGTTATTGGAAGAGACCGGCTTTGGCGGGGGAGAGTGGAGCGAGTTTATGACGCTGTGTCCCAATACCAGTTGCCAGAATAACCCCAGTTATACTTTTTTGGCACGCGGTGTGGAACGCCTCGAAGCCCAGCATCAGGAGTCCACCGAAGATATTCGCATCCATGTCATGGATAAGGCGGATGTCCTGCAACTGTTGCAGCAGGGCGAGATTATCCAAGCCCTACACGCTGCCCCTTTGTGGAAATACTTTACTGTGGTTAGTCGGTTAATCGGTTAATTGGTTAATCGTTTTTTTACAGTTCGCCGGTTCACCAACTCACCGATTCCCCAATAAAAAAATCGTTCTTTGGGGCGATTTTTTTGCATATATGAAATATTTTGTGTACCTTTGCAGCCCAAAACAGCAGACCGGTTTGTCGCGTCGTTGGAAACGATGACGAGGAAAGTCCGGGCACCACAGAGCAACACAGCGGCTAATGACCGTCAGGCAGTAATGTTTGGTCCCTGCTACAGAGACGAGTAATGTGAAACGAGCATACTGTGTGGTGCAATTCCATGTAAACCTACGTTAGAGTCTTGCTCGGGCGAGTGGGAGGGTAGGAAGCGCAAGAACAGTGCAGCAATGCACTCGTCCAGATTAATGACAAACACGCCTCACGGCGCACAGAACCCGGCTTATAGGTCTGCTGTTTTTTTTGCATATAGACCGCCTTCGGATGAAGGAATAAAGAATAAAAACTGTGTATAACTTTCAACAAATACGCCATTTCATCACCGTGGACCTCTGGCACACCACGGATGATACCATTGTGTCCAAGACCAAGCGACTTATCTATTCCGTTCTGAAAACGATTGTTTTGTCCATTCGCGGCTTTTTGGACAAGGACCTGAACATACGTGCAGGCGGACTGACGTATGCGTTGATTTTTGCCATCGTGCCTATTCTTGCCATGGTATTGGCAGTGGCTAAAGGGTTCGGATTTGGTGAGGTATTGGAGGTGCAGCTACAAAACTCCTTCCTCGGTCAAATGAACGTAGTACCAATGATTATGGGCTTTGTGCAGCGTTATTTGGACACTACACAAGGCGGAGCGTTCATTGGCGTAGGGCTGATTATCTTGTTATGGGCGGTCTATTCGTTCTTCCGGACGGTGGAGCAGTCGTTTAATCAGATATGGAACGTGCAGCAGTCCCGCTCGGCTTTGCGCCAGATGATGAACTACATCTTTATCTTGTTCCTTATCCCTATTCTAATGGTTGTTACTTCCGGATTAAGTATCTTAATCAACACCGCCACCAACGGCTGGGAACATATCTTGCTGGTGCATCATGTCAAGATTGGTTTACTGCGTTTCCTGCCGTTTGTCTTTGCTTGGGCGGCTATTACGTGGATGTATATGGCTATTCCTAACACCAAAGTGCGTTTCGTCAGTGCCGTCATCCCGGGCGTCGTTATCGGTACGTTGTTCCAACTGCTGCAAATGCTGTCCGTCTATATCATTGTTTTCCTCTCGCGTACCAGCGTCGTTTACGGTGCTTTTGCCTCTATCCCGCTGTTGCTCATGTGGTTGCAGTGGTCATGCCTGATGATTTTGGTCGGTGCCGAGATGTCTTACAGTATCCAGAACCAGGAAGAGTACGAATACGAGAAAGAACTCAATACCATGTCCCGTCGCTACCAGGATGGCGTTATGCTGTATATCCTGCAAGTTATTATCCGCCGTTTTGAGCAGGATGAGACGCCGCTGACAGCGCATCAGATAGCCCAACAGGAACACCTGCCGACACGTATGGTTAACCTGCTTGTCGGACGCTTGACGGACGTCGGTATCCTCCGCGAAGTCTTTGTGGAAGGGGAAGAAGACAAGACGTACCAACCGGCGTTAGACACGCATCTCATCACGTTGGACTTGGTGGAGCAGCGTGTCGCAACACAAGGCGCAGAGTTGTTCATTCTCAACCCCACGCCTGCTTTGCAATCTTTTTGGAATAATTATGTAAATGCCAAAAAGTCCCATTCCACGTTAGACAAGGTCTATTTGCGGGACTTATAAATCATTTCCGTACGCGTTTCAGTATGTTTTTGTGCAGTGCATCATTGTAGAATAATATATCCCAGTGATGCAGACATCCGTGTTCATACCACGGCTCCGTGCCCGGCAAGTAGTACCGTTCACAATCGACGTTGCACAGTAATAAGTGACTCACCGTATCTTGTACAATCGTTATCGTATCTTGCTGATAGAATAGGGTAGCCGGTGTGGCGTCCGTTGTCCAGTTCAGCGGATTGATGCACGTAGCGGCGTCACCGCTGATGAACGGCCATTGTTTGTCGGCGCTGCTAACCGAATTAAAACTAATCACCTTGCCGTCTTTTTCTCCGCGAGCAGGCGTCAGACGCGGGTTTTGCAAGTCTTCGCACGTCAGGCGGTAGCCCATCATATAAGCACCTTTGCAGCGGTTGTAGGTCTCATCGCTCATGGCGGTCAGCAGAGCGGGAATCATCATAGCGCCTTGACTGAAACCGACGATAACAAAGGGGCGGTCGGTGTTGTAATGACGTATGTAGTACTCAAACGCCTGCTTCACTTCCTCTTGTGCCTTGTCAAAGGCTATTTGGAACGAGTCTCGGGGCAGCAGAATAGCGTTCATGGTGAATTGGTGGTAGTAGGGGGCGTACATATTCAGCGAATCTCCCAATTGTGCTGCTATGAAGTCCATTTCCTGTTGCAGCATTTCTTTCTCGGCTTGTGTCAGCACGGCGTTATAAACCTCTTTCCCCGCATCATCTGTGGAAGCAATCACTTCCGTTGATACAATATAAAACAGGTCTGCACCGTGCATTGTGCATTTACCGGAGTGCTCGGAAGCACAACCGTCAACCGAGCGGTACCACCGCTCCTCTTGCCCCCATTCACTTCGCTTCTGACAAGCGCTCAGCACACATAATAGGGCACCGATAAATATGTATATTGTCTTCTTCATCTTTTATCTTTGTTCAACAATTGCGCTTTGCGCGCATTCTACTAGCCGCTTGCGGCGTTCTATTAGGCACATGCGTGCCGTTCTATTAGGGCTTTGCCCGTTCTATATCCTCACTCCCACGCTCACATACCCGTAGCTGAACCGTCCTTCGGTGGTGTTCGAGTACAATCGGTATCCGATAGCGGTTGTGAATCGGTTAAACTCGCATCCGAAGCCGAATTGGAAGTAGAAGCCGCCGTGTGCGTTGTTGCGGAACACTTCGTCGGTCAAATTTATCTCGCTCAGGTCAAAGCGCATCTCATCTTTCAGCCGTACCCAGCCGCCTATGCAGGTCTCGAAGAAGGGACCTATGGTCTCGCTGGCGGGGATGTATAGGCGTGTCTTGAAGTAGATAGGCATGCGCCAGTCCATCACTTTGAAGGGCATTTTGAATACTCCCGCAGCGTCGCGGTCGATGATGGTGCCGTTCATAAAGTTGCTATGAATACCTATGCCGCCGCCGATAAAGGTTATGCTGCCTATGCGGGCACCCAAGGCGACATCTATACCGGCACCGCCGTCGGCTATTCGGCCGGATGTGCGTATGTTGCCGGTGGTAGGAACGTTATAACTCACTTCTCCGCCACGTATCTCGCCGGATATGTCTATGTCGCATTGAAACTTAGCGGACATAGATGATTCAGGGGCGTAATACACTTCTTCTGCGGGAACGACATATACTGTTTTCTTACTCTCGGCGGAGTAGGGGGTCTGTTGCAGGGTCGTCGTGTACGATGTCCTGTCAGCGTTATACCCATCATTCTGTGCCATTATTGGTGCCAGTCCAACCAGCAGCAATATACTAATTACTTCTTTTCTCATCTTTAATCTCTAATCTTTAATCTCTAATCTCTACTCATTCTTATTAAGAATGACCAGCGCTGCTATCACTCCCGGCACCCAACCGCACAGTGTGAGCAGCGTCACGATTACTACACTCCCGCACCCGCGTCCGATGACGGCTATGGCGGAAAGATGATGGCTAATAATACTTGTAAACAACTCATAATATATGTTTTTGTGCTACTTATGCAGCGTCTGCGCTGCAAAGGTACAACTTTTTTTTGATATATGCAAAAAAAATCGCCC
>JAGHSG010000106.1 GCA_018066005.1 Bacteroidales bacterium
ACCGCCTTTGCGACCTAACGCCGTATTAAATAGCCCCACTTGGTTAAACACCTCTTTACGATATGCGGCATTACCGCCTCCCGGGTAACGTCCTTTGGGGTATTCACGCACTTTGTCTCCATAATCCATCCAGGCAGTGAGTAAGGCACGGGTATAGGAAGTCATCCATTTGGGTTCTTTGCCTTCTTCGTACATAGGTCGAATAGGACCGCCTGCTGCCATCGTCTCGGGGTGAGCAGCAAACCAATCGGCATAGTCCTTCAAGTAATGTTCGTCCACTAAAGCATCATCATCAACATACACGATAATATCTCCCTTGGCTTCTTGAAGACCTTTATTCTTGGCTGCCGACAAGCCCTGTTCCGTCTCAACTACATAGCGAAAGGTCACATCGGTGTGGTCAGCAGCAAACTGTTGGCATATTTGTTGGGTATTGTCGGTACAGTTATTATCGACCAACACAATTTCGTATTGGTCTTTATCCAACGTATTCGCCGCTAAACTTTCTAACAATGGGCGAATATATTTTTCTCGATTATAGGTGCAAATAATAACGCTTAGCATAATCTTCTATACGAACGTTCTTGTGTATGAATAATCCTTGTTACGTAACCATCTTTGGCATTCCAATTCTTAATGGGGGTCATGTACGAATCAGAATAGATAGCGCGCAACCAACCGTCTGTATCTATAGGCATCCATATCTGCAAGCCCAAGAACTCGCGACGTTCAAACTCACAGGCAGGTACATACGACCTATCGCATGGAAAACCATCTGTCGCATTGGCTTCCTTCCATTCTTTCGTCTCGTGTTTGCGTTGTATGACGCTATACAAATCCTGTCCTTCTTGAATGTAGTAGAAAATATCCAGATGCAGATTCTTGTAGATATAGGTCTCTTCTACCACTTGTTTTGTTTCTGCCATTACATTCTGCCGGTAAAGATGAAAACCGGCTTGCTCCATTTTCTCATGCAGGTTGGCAGGCACTTCTGTCTCTAAGATACCTAAGTCTATATCTGGATCGTAACTGATAAAACCATGGTCACGATAAGCCCCTAACAATGCACCATAAGTCAAGAATGCCTTTACTCCCATCTCGCTGAAAGCTTTATCTGCTGCGGCTAACATGGTGAGACCATCACGCTTCATTCGGCGTGCTTGCACCTCAAACTTGATGCGATTGATTCCTTCCACAATAGGCTTATACAACCCAATGCTCACCAATATCTTAACAACTAAATCTCTCATAAATATTGTTTTCCCCACGCCAAGACGTTGTCAATCGTCGGTGTGGATAGGTTATTTTTTTCTGCTAAATCTTTAACTAACTGCAACCCAAACGGGAAATCCTCGGTAAAGTAACGACTTTGGAAGTCCGGTATCCACCCGTTCTCGGTCTTTTTCATGGGAGCGTCAATACTTTGAAATGCCTGTATAGACCGTAACTTATGTGCTAACGAAGTTGCATCGCTACTTTCATAATATTCCAATACGGAAGGAATAGACACCCCGACTATCTTACAAAGGGTTTGAAATTCGGTATCCATGGCAATATACTGCTCGGCACTGTATTCGTCCCATTCGGCATAAAATTTAATGGGCTGTGAATAAGTCTTCCCCTCTGTCCAGTTATGCCACATTCCAAACAAACGTGCAGTATGAAGGAGTGGGTTGCTGTTGGTTAATGCCGCTTCCAAATAGTTATGGAGTGCTGCAACAGGAGTGTTTAACCATGTTCCCCATTGAGTAGCAAACGAATCCGGCATGTTCTCAAGCGCCATATATAATTGTGTCTTGTATCCCAATAACTGCGCGGTATGACCATATTCGGTTACGCGGGCAATATACGGCACACGTTGAAAACCGAAGAGAGCCGTCTTGTTGTCGAAAATCTCGTGGGCACGGAAGAAGAAACCTGTGCTGCTGACAATTGATCCGACGGCTTGTGTTGTGATATAGGGTGCTATGTCTCGCAAGGTTTTTTCGATTAAAAACCCAGGTACGCACAAGAGAATAATGTCACTTTGGGGAATGACTTGCCCAACTTGGTCAGAGATGATGTGCAGATGTCCTTGATAGAGTTTCCCGTTTAGGTCTAACACTTTAATCTCCTTACTCCATTGGGATGGCTTGGATGTCAATAGATTGACTTCCACTCCGTCTTGTTGGGCTAATACTCCGGCTGTGACTAACCCTAACGAACCGCCTCCACAAATGCAAAGTCGTGTCATAATTCCTTCAATGCCTTTATCAATTGGTCATTATCTTTTGCATCACGCACAGCAAGGCGGATGTATGGTGCATTACATTTCTTCGTGCAGTCTTTAATCAGTATCTTGCTCTCTTTCAATAGACGGACGGCGAGTTCGCGCGGTGTGTGTGGCGCCTTGACTTCACACAATACATAATTGGCTTCACTGGGCAAGACACGCAGATAAGAAATGTCGTTGAGCTGTTCTATAAAACGTTCCCTTTCTTCACGGAAAGCATTCATTGCCTGCTGATAGGGCTTTTCGTACTTGCCCAATATCTGCAAGAAGAACTCGCCGAAAGAGTTAATATTCCAGATGGCAAGTGCGCGATGCAAGTTGGCCATCAGCATAGCATTACTCGTGGCTAATATACCTAACCTTAATCCCGGTACGCCGTACGATTTAGAGATACTTTTAACTACCACCAATTTGTCATATTGCTCTAATAGAGTGTTATCCAAAAATGTCGGGTGCTCGGTAGAGAAGTCGATGAAACTCTCATCCAATACCAATATGATATCTTTTTTCTGACACCATTCTATCAGGCGCAGGCAGTCCTTGTACGGAATATAGTTGCCGCTTGGATTGTCGGGGTTAATCAGCACCAACGACCATATATCCTTGTCCACAAAATAACCCATTAAATCATCTGCCGTGTAACGGAAATCGGGTGCTGTTGTCGTATAGGCAACCACCTGCTCCGGCATCAGTCGATTAGGATATTCCTCGAAAGTCGGACGCACAACACCTACTTTGCCCAACATCTGTTCGGCAAGTGCTTTAATCAATTCGGCTGCACCATTACCCACGGCTACATAATCTTGTTTTAATCCAAAGTCCTTGGCAACGAGTAAGTTATTAACTCGTTGTCCGGACGGGTATTCGGTCAGCAAGCGGTCAAAATTGGCTGCCAGTTCGTCGCGGAGACGCTGATTAGGGAAATAGGGATTAACCAGATAGCAATAATCTAACATGTTGGGGTAACGCCAATAACCTCCGTACCGCGAACCAAGCAGGTCATATTGACGGTCGGTAAAGATGGACTCTGCAATATCCAAATCCTGAATGTCATCTATCTCATACCACTGCTCGCCTTCTAACGGCAAGGCACGCATGCCGGAGTTGTCCAGCATATTGATGACACGCAGCACCTGTTCGTAATACTCGTTCTTGCCCAATGCCTTGCAGTAGGCTTCCAGGAACGGGATGTACATATTTTGCGAAAAATCTTTGGCAAACTTATACACATTTACCGTCTTGTAGTAAGTCGGAATCTCCTCGTACCGGAACTGACTGTTGGGAATAAACCGACGAATGCGGTTTTCCTCGTCAATAGTCACTACCGTGCCATCCATCCAGTTTTCGTATTTATCTACTAACGCCAAACTGGGGTAGGGGTTGTTGAGCAGTTTCTCAATCACGGCGTTCTCCATAATGATGTCGGACTCAAACAGGAGCGTGTCCTCCTTAGCCAGCCAATCCTTCGCCATATAGAGCGAGTAGATATTGTTGGTCTTGTCATAAACGGTGTTCTCCACAAACTCGACGGGTGTTTGTATATCCAACGTTTGCAGATACGCTTTGAGTTCTTGAGCTTTGTACCCAATCACCATCACCACGCGAGACAATTTGTATAAATCCAATTGGTGCAACAGACGGGAGATAAGTGTCTCTCCTCCCACTTGTATCATACACTTGGTATGCCCCTTGGTCAGTTCGCCAAGGCGTTTACCCATTCCTGCTGCTAAAATAACTGCTTGCATATTATTGTGTGTTTATTTATTCAATGTTAAATAATTTCTTCTTGTTAAGAACAGGTTGTTGGCAAGTAATTGTGCGTACGCTCAATGTAGTTGACAACATCTGTGTCTATTTCATATTCAGAGGCGAGGGCGGTCCAATGGCTGACTGCCTCCACAACTTGGTCAATAATGGCAGGGGCGTGCTTGATATTCATCTGTCGTGCCACTTCCAACAAGTCGGCACGAGTGATATCTGTCTGCTTGCCATGAATAGACATTTGGTGCGATTGCGTCCAAGTGCCTTGCGAACTATATGCCCACGACATATCGTAAGCCGGCGACAAAGACCAACTGCCTTTTTTATCCATTAGGAAAGAGATGTTTTTGGTGTGGTCATCTTGGTTGCAAGCCACCACATTAAATACCATACGACGGTAGAACTCTTCTGCATCCGGATAAGAAAGGTATAATTCCCGCATCACTTCAAATGCCTGCTCGTAGGAACAGATGTTGCGTATATTGTAGTCATAATGTGCCAATCCACATAATGTTTGCATGTGTACCTTATCTCCGTTCACGCGGTCGAAACGACGGGTCATAAAGTGTGCGCGGTTATTCTCATGCAACAGACGGCATTCGGTCATATTGATGCCCGCTTCCCGTGCCATCAGATAATGGATATATTCAATCTCTCCGAAGTGTTGCGGGTCGCCCAACTGTTTGTTGGTCACACCATCCAGTTTGAGCAACCAATAATCAAAGCCTTCAGGTGCATCCAACTGTCCGGAACGGACTTCACCGGTCTCATCGTTATAAGCAATGACTGCTTTAGCACGTTGCCCGCCGGCAGAGGTACCTACTCGCAAAATATCCAATAGAGCAGTGGTTGGTTCGGACATATTGGTAACAAAACCCTCTTTCTGACGCAGGACCTCGGATGCTACTTGCACGAGAGAAGCAACCTCAATCGTTGACGTGGCATCTAATTCGTGCTCAATAGCCGGCATAAACTCAAGGGCACCCATGCTGCGTTTGTCTTGGAAACAAAGTCGTTCCACAGGATTGGACTCTTGCCGGTTTTGCATGTGCAACCACTGGTCTAACAAAGCCCTACCAAAAGCATCAGGAAGAGATTCTGCCAATAATCCGGGCAGTCCCATAAAGGTTTGTCTTGATAATTCTGGGAATGAATAGATACGTGATGATAACGGCATCTGTATGGGAGACACTTCCAAACCGGAATGAATAAATTCCGGTGTATATTCAAAGGTGGCGATGTGATGTTGTTCATCCCATAAGACAACTCCTACCTGTTTGTCCCATAAAAAAACACTTGCGGCACTTACCATGTTGATTCCCTTTTTGTTTGTTGTTTAGTACCGTGGATTCGTTGTGGGCGTTTTCTGCGTTTTAATATTTCGGCATAGTCAATAGGGCTGATGGGCTCTTCTTGCGTAAAAGATTCCAATAAGTCCAAACTGCGTAACGCCCGCAATACCTGTATCAAGATAAGGAGTGATACATTATGTCCGTTCTCGATGTATTGCACGGAAGATAACGACACTCCGGCATTTTCTGCCAGTTGCGCTTGCGATAATTGGTTGGTGGCTCTTCGGCTTTTTACCTTGTCTCCAATGCGCGCTAATAAGGCGGTATCGGTTAGTGAAACAATGTTCATAATATGTGATATATCAAGTTTTACGCTGCAAAATTACAAATAATATGTGATATATCCAATATTTTGTGCAACTTTTTTTCGTTTTTTTGCTTGTTGGAGGCAAAAAAGGTGCGTAATAGGACTATTCTACCTGCAAAACCAGTCCTTTTAGGTACTCGCCTTCGGGATGGTAGATGTTGATGGGGTGGTCTGCAGGCTGGTGCAGTTGGTGCAAAATACGCACCTTGCGTCCTACTGCCGCAGCGGCACTAAACACTGCCAAACGGAACATCTCTTTGTCTATCGCCTGCGAGCAGGAGAAGGTGAACAAAATACCTCCCGGACGAATCTGCTCAATGGCTTTCTGGTTAAGGCGTTGATAACCCCGCAAGGCGTTCTTGATGGCGTCGCGGTGCTTGGCAAAAGCCGGCGGGTCAAGGATAATCAGGTCGTATTTATCCTTTATATCTGCCATAAAAGCAAACGCTTCTTGGGCGAAGGCCTCATGATTGGTGCAGTTGGGGAAGTTGCGTTCTACGTTCTTGCGAACTAACTCCACGGCTTTCTCGCTCACATCCACCGAATGCACCGTTTGAGCACCGCCA
>JAGHSG010000042.1 GCA_018066005.1 Bacteroidales bacterium
TGTAACGTGTAGAGATTATGCGAATCATAAGTGGTAAATATGGGGGGCGTCGATTGGCGCCCCCTAAAAATATAACGGCAAGACCGACTACCGATTTTGCCAAAGAGAGTTTATTCAATCTGCTCAACAACCGTTTGGACTTTGAGGGATTGGATATGTTGGACCTGTTTGCAGGCACAGGCGGTATAGGTATGGAGTTTATCTCCCGAGGAGCCCGGTCGGTCACTTCCGTTGAACTGGCACACACCCAGCAAAACTTCATCATATCTGCATGCAAGCAATTAGGAATCACCAACTTATCGTTGGTACGGAGTGATGTGTTTAAGTTCATCAACGCCTGCCGCGTGCAGTACGATTTTATCTATGCCGACCCACCCTATGCGTTGGATAAATTGCCGTTGTTGCCGGACTTGGTCTTGCCCTTGCTGAAAGCCGACGGACTGTTCGTATTGGAGCACGGCAAAGACAACGATTTCAGCACGCATCCCAACTTTATAGAGATGCGCGTCTATGGAAGTGTACACTTCTCCTTTTTTCACCCTTAATAAACAGGTACAATCCGCTTAGCGAATATGTCGTTTATTCAGTTCGCGACGGTAAGCAGCCGCCACGCGTTGGTGTTGTGCGTAGGTGGATGAGAAAACATGCGTACCGGACCAATCCGGATTGGCGCACATATAGATATAATCCGTATTAGGCGCGTCCAAGACGGCATCTATGGCTTTGCCGTTGGCACAGCGGATAGGTCCGGGAGGAAGACCGGCATACTTATATGTATTATACGGAGAGTCTTTCTGCAACAAGTCGCCCCCTACCCGCTGAACGGAGAAATCACCATTGGCAAAGATAACCGTCGGACACGCCTGCAAAGCCATGCCTTTGCGCAAGCGGTTGAGGTACAGACTGGCAATAATAGGATGCTCAATGGTGTTATGGGTTTCTGATTCGACGATGCTGGCAAGCGTGGCTACTTCGGCAAGAGTCAGTCCTTTTTTCTCGGCCTTGGCACGTCGCTCCTCTGTCCAAAAGCGGTTATACTCCTTATTCATACGCGCAAAGAGGTCATCTACCGACACGGACCAATAGACTTCATAGGTGTTCGGGATAAACAGACAGACAGCAGTCTGCGGATTCAGTCCGTATTGCGCCATATAGTCCACAGAATCAAGGCGTTGCATAACCGACGCCGAATCCAACATGAGCACCTTATCCAAGCGTGCAGCCAGTTGTTGAGGCGTCCGTATCTGATTGGTGAAAGACAGGTTGACGGGAGTCTCCCGCCCGTGCGTCATGCGCGAGATAAGAGATTGGTCCCCAAAACGGGCAGGAAACTTGTAATATCCGGGCACAGGTTGCGTAAAATCGGCTCGGCGTATATGGCGACGCATCAACCAAGGCGATTGCACCCGATAATCCTGCTGCATAAGCGTTACAACACTACCCACAGACATATCAGGATAGACATAGTAACCATGCTCCTGATTATCCTGACTGACCCAGTTAGACACGTACAAGCGGAAGTAATTAACCGCCACTAACCACAACACTAAACCTATTAGAACGGCTGCTGCACAGCCGATAAGGACATATATTTTCTTGACTTTTTCCATAATCGGCTGCAAAAGTACACTTTTTTTTGCATATTTGCAAATTTTTTAGTACCTTTGCAGCAAATTTGAAAAAGAAAAATCATGACAAAGAATTTTGTAGAAGAGTTGAAATGGCGCGGGATGCTGCAAGACATGATTCCCGGCACCGAAGAACAGTTGCAAAAAGAGGTTACTTCCGCCTATTTGGGTATAGACCCGACGGCAGACAGTTTACATATCGGACACCTGTGCGGTATCATGATGCTGCGTCACTTGCAACGTTGCGGGCATAAGCCCATCGCCCTGATTGGCGGTGCCACAGGTATGATTGGCGACCCCAGCGGCAAGAGTGCCGAGCGTAACCTGCTGAACGAAGAGACGTTAGCACACAATGTGGCTTGCATCAAAAAGCAATTGGAGCACTTCCTGGACTTCAACAGCACAGAGCCCAACGCTGCCGAATTGGTCAATAACTACGAGTGGATGAAAGATTTCACCTTTATTGATTTCGCGCGTAATATAGGCAAACTCATTACCGTCAATTACATGATGGCAAAAGATAGTGTCAAGAAGCGTTTTAACGGCGAATTTAACTGCGGTATGTCGTTCACCGAGTCCACCTATCAGTTGCTGCAACGATACGATTTCTACTACCTCAATACGCACAAAAACTGCAAACTGCAGATGGGCGGTAGCGACCAATGGGGCAATGTAACCACCGGCATGGAACTGATTAAAAAGATGACCGGAAATGACGCTTTTGCCCTCACTTGTCCTCTTATCACCAAAGCCGACGGCAAGAAGTTCGGTAAGACCGAGCAAGGCAATGTATGGCTCAGCAAAGAATATACCAGTCCGTATCGTTTCTATCAGTTCTGGCTGAACGTGAGTGACGAAGACGCAAAACGCTATATCAAAATATTCACTTCGCTGGAAAAAGATGAGATAGATGCCCTTATTGCCGAGCATGACCAAGCTCCGCATTTACGCGCGTTGCAGAAGCGTTTGGCGGAAGAAGTGACGATTATGGTACATAGCCGCGAGGACTATGAGCAAGCCGTAGAAGCGACGAATATACTCTTTGGAAAAGCCACCAAAGAAGCCCTTGAAAAATTGGATGAACAGACGTTCCTGCAAGTCTTTGAAGGCGTGCAACAGTTCAAGATAAGCAAAGCCGAATTGGAAGCAGGTATTCCCCCGCTCGATTTATTGGCAGAGAAGACGCAGATTTTCCCCAGCAAAGGAGAAGCCCGCAAAATGATTCAGGCAAACGGTTTTAGCATGAACAAAGAGAAACTTACCGACCCTCAGACGGCTATTAATGCAAGCGCCCTGATTGATGGTAAATATATCTTGTTCCAAAAAGGAAAGAAAGACTATTTCTTAGTTGTAGCGGAATAAGTTTCCCATACCGTTGGTAGTTGCATGACTACCAACGGTTATAGTGAATATTGTCCGTATTCCATTTATCTTTTATTTCCGGTTGTTCAGCAGGCACACCTACCGGCACAATACAAAGCGGAATTATATACTCCGGCAGTCCCAAGAGTTGTTGCGCCGCCGTAGCGCGCTCCATATTGGGGTGCAAACCTGTCCACACGGCTCCTAAGCCCATAGCGTGAGCAGCCAAAAGGATATTCTCCGTGGCAGCGCTGACATCGTTAATCCAGAAATCTTCACTTCCTTGAATAGCTTTGGTCAAGTCCCCACAGGGAATGATAGCACACGCGGGCTTTTGGTCACAACGACTATACGGGAACTCCTGCCCTAACTGTTCCAAAATAGAGTCTTCGGTTACAACGATGAAAGCCCAAGGCTGATGATTCATGGCGCTGGGAGCAGCCATAGCACATTGAAGCAAGGTTTGAATCTGTTCCTCAGAAATCTTCTCACCCGTAAACGCACGCACGGACACACGTGTGCGCATGCAATTAATAATAAGGTCTTGTTCCATGTTTACGTTTTGATTTTCGTTTACATTTGCTTTTTGACACCCCATCAGAACTATTCCGATTAAGGCGAAGAGTGCGATTTTTTTCATTATGATTGGTTTTAATGGATTATTATTCTCATTGACGTTGCAAAGGTACGATATTTTTTTGAAATATGCAAAAAATAGGCAAAAAATAGGCAATAATATAAAAATATTCACTTTTTTTGCTCTAAAATTTTGTCATGTCAAAAATTTGTTGTACCTTTGCAGCCGCTTTTGAGAAAAGTAGTGCCTAATCGTATATCGGTAGTACATCAGATTTTGGTTCTGAGGGGCGAGGTTCGACTCCTCGTTAGGCAACAAAGCCCGGAAGAAGGGCTTTTTATATGTTTAATGATAAGTAAGGTCTAACGACCTGAATAAAGTAACAAACACAATGAAAACATTTGAATTGAATGGTACTCTTCGTAATGAGTACGGCAAGAAAGCTAACAAAGCTTTGCGCAAACAAAATCTCATTCCTTGCAACATCTACGGCTGTGGCGAGAATCTCACTTTCACCGTTACTGACGCTGATGCACGCAAACTCATCTACACTCCTGACACATTGGTAGTGGCTCTCACGATTGGTGAGACCAAGAAAATGGCTGTTGTTAAAGAGATGCAATTCCACCCCGTAAGTGGCGTTTGCTTCCATATCGACTTCCTTGAAGTTAATGACAAGAAGCCCGTTACCGTTGAAATACCTATCTCGCTGACCGGTCACGCAGAAGGTGTTAAAGCCGGTGGTAAACTGAGTCTGGAGATGCGCAAACTGAAAATTAACGGTATCTACACCAATATTCCTGAGCGCGTAATCATTGACGTTACGAACCTCGGTTTAGGTAAGAAATTGTTTGTCAGCGAAGTTTCCGTTGAAAACTGCACCGTTAAGAGTGTTAAAGAGGCTATCGTTGCTCAGGTTAAGGCAACACGTAACAGTGCCGCTGCCGAGAGCGAAGCTGCTGAATAAGTATGAGTAAGTTCCTGATTGTCGGGTTAGGCAATATCGGAGACGAATACCGTAATACCCGACACAACATAGGATTCCGCATGTTGGACGCTTTTGCCGAAGCGTCCAACATTGCTTTTGAAGACAAGCGTTACGGGTTTGTCGGAAAGGGGCGTGTCAAAAATGCCGAAGTCGTGCTACTCAAACCCAGCACCTTTATGAACCTCAGCGGAAACGCCGTTCGTTATTGGATGAACGAAGAGAAAATTCCATTAGAGAACGTATTAGTTCTTGTGGATGACCTTAACCTGCCCTTCGGCACAATCCGTATTCGCAAGCAAGGTAGCAACGGCGGACACAATGGTTTGGGACACATTCAGCAAATACTGAACACACCTAACTACGCACGCGTACGTTTTGGCATAGGAAACGCGTACACGCGCGGCGCGCAAGTCAACTTCGTACTCGGCCAGTGGACCGACGAAGAAGAACAACAGATGCCGGACAGACTGAACGTGATAAAAGAGATTATACCGTCTTTCTGCCTGCAAGGAATAGACAAAACGATGAACTTATTTAATGGGAAATGAAACGATATTGGCAACATCCTTGGGTAGTAGGAGTATGTAATCTTATACTCATCTTTGTTCTTTACACCATCAGCCGATTATTTTTCTATTGGGTCAACATAGACCTTTATCCGGATGTCACTTTCAGCCATCTGATGGAGATGCTGGTGGGTGGTATGCGCTTTGATGTCACGGCACTTTTCTACCTCAACTCGGTCTATATGCTACTTATGTGGGCTCCGTTACCGTGGTCGTGGCGGCAGAACAGCACGTACCCAAAGGTAGCCAAGTGGTTCTATTGGGTACCCAACATAGTCGGTATTCTGCTCAATTCGATAGATACGGTTTATGTCCGTTTCTCCGACCGCCGCACAACTATGGCATTTTTCAGTGAGTTTGAAAATGACGATAATTTGACCTCTATTTTCTTCACTTCTATGGTGCAGTATTGGTACGTCAGCCTCTTCACATTCGCACTGATAGCCGTCTTAATTCTACTGACGCGCAAGCCCAACCCAACCGAATACCCGCTCAACGCTCAACGCTCAACGCTACACGCTACACGCTCAACGCTCCACTACTACCTGACCGAGACCCTCCTGCTATGCATCAGCGTCTATTTCGTTATTATCGGCATTCGTAGCGGTTTTGGAGCATTCACGCGACCTATCACATTAAGTAACGCCCTACAATATACCAATCGTCCTAGCGAGACCAATATTGTACTGAATACACCTTTCTGCTTGATGCGTTCAAGCGAAGGTCAGGCATATATCAATCCCCGTTATTATGACGAGAGCGAAATAGATGCCGTCTATACACCCCTGCATATTCCGACTTCCACAGAATTTACGCAGAAAAACATCGTGGTATTTATCTTGGAATCTTTCTCCAAGGAGTATTTCGGCTTTTACAACCATGATTTAGACGATGGCACATATCAGGGTTACACACCTTTCTTGGATTCCCTGCTCCAACACAGCACGACGTATCAATATTCTTTCTCGTCCGGGCGCAAGTCTATTGATGCCATGCCAAGTGTATTGGCGTCTATCCCTCGAATAGGTTCGCCTTATATATTAACTCCCTACTCCACCAACAACGTCATGTCTTTGGCTAATTGTCTAAGCCGCAAAGGATACACAACCGCCTTTTTCCACGGCGCACCGAATGGCAGCATGGGTTTTTTGGCTTTCTCGCGCTTGTGCGGTTTTGCGTCTTACTACGGCAAAGATGAGTACAATAATAATGCCGACTATGACGGTTATTGGGCGATTTGGGACGAAGAATTCTTGCAATATATGGGACGCACAATGTCTGAAATGCAACAACCGTTCATGACATCCGTCTTTACCGCCACCAGTCATCATCCTTTCCAAGTTCCTGAACGGTACGAAGGTCGTTTTCCGGAAGGAACACAGCCCATTCACCATTGTATCGGTTACACGGATAATGCTCTGAGGCAGTTCTTCAACTATGCCAAGACACAACCTTGGTATGCCAACACGCTGTTTGTCTTGACGGCCGATCACACCAATTCACTCGCACATGAAGAATACACCAACGACAAAGGTGTTTACGAAGTACCTATTATCTTCTTTGACCCTGCATGCGATTCAGCACGATTGGAGATGCAAATGCCTGTGGCACAAGTAGATATAATGCCGTCTGTCCTTTCGTATATAGGTTACGACCTGCCTTATATAGCCTTTGGCGAAGATGTATTGACACAAAGCGACGAACATAAATACGTCGTTAACTTCAATGACCCTATTTATCAATGTTTCTCCAATCATCTGCTCGTTCAGTTTGACGGACAGCATATCACACATATCTACAACTTCCGGCAGGACCGCCTTTTGCGACAAGACCTCTTGAATGAACTGCAAGACACGGATGAAGTGCAAGATATGGTGCAGTATATGAAAGCATATATCCAGCAGTATATCAATCGTATGATAAATAACGACTTAACATGCCAACAAGAGTAGATAAATACTTATTTGCCATGCGTATCTACAAGACACGTTCCATGGCTGCTGATGCGTGCAAAGTGGGTCGCGTCACCATGAACGGGCAACCGCTCAAAGCGTCCCGCACACTCGAAATAGGCAATAAATTCTCTGTCCGCAAGGGACCTATCACCTACACGTACGAAGTGTTGCGCCTCAGCGAGAACCGCCTCGGTGCCAAACTCGTGCCCGAATACCTGCGCGACATAACGGCTAAGGACCAACTCGAACTGCTCGAACTGGCTAAGTTGGCAGGGCAGAACGGACGCGACCGCGGAACAGGACGACCCACCAAGAAAGACCGCCGCGAGATAGAACAGTTCATGAGCGACGACTACTTGGACGAAATAGACGACCTCGATGACCTCGATAACTAGTCAACTAGTTAACTAGTTAACTAACAAACTAGAAAAAAAATAACAATGAAAAGCAAAAAAGACAATATTGCCGAATACATCCTCTACTTGAGGCAGTTGGAGGACTACTTGCGCGCCTTCCCCGAGCAGGCCATGTCCGAAACGTCACTCATGGAGATATACGACATGATGCACCAGGAAGGAATCATGGAC
>JAGHSG010000045.1 GCA_018066005.1 Bacteroidales bacterium
TATCTGCGCCCGGATACCAAGTCACAAGTGACGATTGAGTATAATGAGCAGAACGAGCCGGTGCGTTTGGATACGATTGTAGTCTCTACGCAACATGACCCCGATGTGTCACAGGAACAAATAGCACAAGATATACGTACTATCTTACTTCCGGAAGTGGCAAAACGCGATAAACGGTATGGCGAATTGCTGCAAGGCGATTTCAAATTGCTGGTTAACCCGACGGGAAAATTCGTTATTGGCGGTCCCCACGGGGATACAGGTCTGACGGGACGTAAGATAATTGTGGATACATACGGCGGTCGCGGTGCTCACGGAGGAGGTGCGTTCTCGGGTAAAGACCCCAGTAAAGTGGACCGTTCCGGTGCATATATGGCACGTTATATAGCCAAGAATATGGTGGCAGCCGGTGTGGCAAAAGAGATGTTGGTGCAGGTTAGTTACGCCATCGGCGTGGCTGAGCCGGTCAGTCTGTATGTCAATACATTCGGTACGGGTGTCGTGCCGGATGATGTGATAGCAACCAAGATTAACGCGCTCTTTGACCTTCGTCCGGGTGCTATTGAAATGACCCTTAAACTACGTCAACCTATGTACGAGGAAACGGCTTCTTATGGGCATTTTGGACGTAAGAACGAGACCGTTACCAAGACCTTCACGGATGAAAATGGTCATACTGTCACACGTGAGGTTGAACTGTTTACGTGGGAGAAATTGGACCGTGTAGCAGATATTAAGAAAGCTTTTGTATGATGAAACGCAAGCAATCCATATTATTTGCCTTTATTGTGATTATTGCCGTAGCGCTGGATCAGTGGCTGAAAATGTATATTCATGCTCATTGGCAGTTGGGCGAGGCACGTGAGATACTGCCTTTCTTCCAACTATGCTACATTGAGAACGATGGTATGGCTTTTGGTATCGAGTGGTTTGACAAGATCTTTTTGACCCTGTTCCGTATCGTGGCAGTCGGATTGTTGGCTTGGTACACCAACTCGCTTATCCGTAAACGTGAGACGCGTACGTCTTATCTTGTGATGATAGCTTTGGTGACGGCAGGAGCTTTGGGAAATATACTTGACTGCGTCTTCTATGGCAAGTTATTCGGTTATGCCGACTGGTTCTACGGCAGGGTGATAGATATGCTTTATTTTCCGCTGATAACCAACTCTGCCGGTGAATGTATCTTCTTCCAACCTGTGTTTAACTTGGCAGACAGTTGCATCACGGTGGCGGTAATATGTATATTAATTTGGTTTAGGAAAGACTTAGATGAGAGCCTGAATCAGGGAACAGAGAACAGGGAACAGAAAACACGTTTATCTGTTATCTTTTGTCTTTTATCTGTTATCTGTCTGCTTCCCGGTTGCCGTCCGCGTACAGTGTTGTCTCCCAAGCAGATGGAAGATATCTTTGTGGAACTGCATACTGCCGATGGATTGATTCAGGAGGCAGGCATGAATTATGGTCACGACGAACAGGTACAAGGGTATTACCGGGTTATTTTGGAGCAACATAACACTACCCAACAGCAGTTTGATTCGTCATTGGTATGGTACACCGCTCATCCTACTTTCTTTGATAAGATATATCCCAAAGTGATAGAGCGTCTGCAAAAACAATTGGACGATTACACCCTGCAATTAGGTGACGATTCGCAAGTCTGCACGTACAATCGCACTTTGGAAGAGTGGCTTGAGGTATGTCAATATGGTCCCAAAGTGGAGTATTGGAAGAAAAATGTAGAATAAAGTGCAGAAAAATTTGTATATATCAAAAAAATGTAGTATCTTTGCACGCTTTTTCGGATTAAATCGAAAAACAATATAATTATTAACAATCGTCAAGTTGGGCAGTGGGTTGTAAACCGTGCATTACGCACCGTCAATCGTCAACCGTAAAAGATGTCTGTCGGCTTGACCTAAAAAAACAAATTAATGGATACTTTATCTTACAAGACAGTATCAGCGAACAAGGCAACCGTCCAAAAGGGCTGGGTTGTTGTTGATGCTGAGGGCCAGATTCTTGGCCGCATGTGCACGAAGGTAGCTAAAATCCTTCGTGGTAAGTACAAACCCGGTTTCACACCTAATGTGGACTGTGGTGACAATGTTATCATCGTCAATGCTGCTAAGGTGCAGTTGACCGGTAACAAGTGGAACGATCGCGTTTATGTACGTTACACCGGATATCCCGGCGGACAACGCGAAATGAGTCCTGCTGCTTTGATGGAGAAGGGTGCAGACCGTCTTATCAAAAAAGTTGTGAAAGGTATGCTGCCCAAGAATCGTTTGGGCGCTAAGTTGATTAACAACTTATTCGTTTTTGCAGGTGCAGAGCATAATATGGAAGCTCAAAAGCCCGTTCAAATTGACATTAACAATCTTAAATAATCATTCGAAGTATGGAAATTATTAATGCATTAGGTCGTCGTAAATCCGCAGTTGCTCGCGTTTACGTTCAAGAAGGTAAAGGCCAAATCACAATCAATGGTCGTGCTTTGGATGTTTATTTCCCCAGCAGTATTCTTCAATTCATCGTTAAACAACCCTTGGCTAAATTGGATGCCGAAGCCAAATATGATATCAAAGTCAATTTGGACGGTGGTGGTTTCAAAGGTCAAGCCGAGGCTCTGCGTTTGGCTATTGCCCGCGCATTGGTGAAGATTAACCCCGAAGACAAGGCAGCATTGAAGGCCGAAGGTTTCATGACTCGTGATGCCCGTGAGGTAGAGCGTAAGAAACCCGGTCAACCCAAAGCTCGTAAACACTTCCAATTCAGTAAACGTTAATTCGCGTTCGGCAACAAGTTCGCAAAGGTTGATACCGCTTTTGCTACATCAACAGGCGACTTGTGCCTCCGCTCTCCCCACCGCACAAGTGCGTCGGGGACCCCGGAAAATAGAACATCAGGTGGGTTAACAAAACTGAATCCCTTATAAGAGATAAGGGCAAAGGAATAATTATTTATAGTATTTATAGAATAATTCAATTAAATTCAAAATGAGAACAAATTTTGATCAATTGCTTGAAGCAGGTTACCACTTCGGTCACCTCAAGCGCAAATGGAATCCCGCAATGGCTCCTTATATCTACACGGAGCGCAATGGTATTCACATCATCGACCTCAACAAAACGGCTGCACAAATTGAAGAGGCAGCAGAACAACTCAAGAACATCGTTAAATCCGGCCGTAAAGTGCTGTTCGTTTCCACGAAGAAGCAAGGTCAGGAAGTTGTTGCCGCTAAGGCACAAGAGGTTGGTATGCCTTATATCACGGAGCGTTGGGCAGGCGGTATGTTGACCAACTTCCCCACCATCCGTAAAGCCGTTAAGAAAATGGCCAGCATCGACAAGATGATGACTGACGGTACGTTTGACAATATCTCCAAACGTGAGAAACTGCAAATCACTCGTCAACGTGAGAAATTGGAGAAGAACCTTGGTTCTATCGTTGATTTGACTCGTCTTCCTTCTGCTATCTTTGTAGTAGATGTAATGAAAGAGCATATTGCTGTGGCTGAGGCCAACCGTCTGGGTATTCCTGTATTCGGTATCGTTGATACGAACTCCAACCCTGCTAATATTGACTACGTTATCGCAGCTAACGATGACGCTACCAAGTCTATCGAGGTTATCTTGACCGCTGTTTGCGACGCTATCAAGGAAGGTCTTGAAGAACGCAAGGTAGAGAAAGCAGACGAAGAGGCTGCTGTCGCTCAAGAAGGTGAAGAGGCAAAAGCTGAAGCACCCGCTCCCAAAGAGCGCCGCGTTCGCGTTCGCAAAGCTGCTGCTCCTGCAGAACCTGAGAAAGTAGCATCTGTTGAAGCTCCTGCTGAGGCTCCCGCTGAGGAGGCTAAAGCTGAATAACTCTAAACTTTAATCTTTTAACTTTAAACTTTAAAGAAAAATGGCTGTTACATTAGCTGATATTAAAAAATTGCGCGACATGACCGGCGCAGGTATGATGGATGTTAAGAAAGCCCTTGAAGAAGCTAACGGTGACTTCGAGCAGGCCAAAGACCTCCTCCGCAAACGTGGTCAAGCCATCGCTGCCAAGCGTAGCGACCGTGAGGCATCCGAAGGTTGCGTGCTGGCTAAGGCCGAGAACGGTTTTGGTTGCATCGTGGCTGTAAAATGCGAAACGGACTTCGTTGCCAAGAATGCAGACTTCGTTGCTATGGTGAAGAAGATTTTGGACGTAGCTATGGCTAACAAACCGCAGTCTTTGGACGAGCTCAAGGCTCTGACTTTGAACGGACAAACCATGGCTGACCTCGTTACCGAGCGCAGTGGCGTTACCGGTGAGAAGATGGAATTGAGCGATTACGCTTTCATCGCTGCTCCCGTTGTAGATGCTTATAACCACCTTGGAAATAAATTGTCTTCTCTTGTTGCTGCTGACAATGCTGCTGCTGATTATGACACCGTTCATGGCGTGAACATGCAGGTGGCTTCTATGGCTCCCGTAGCTCTGGATGCTGACCACGTAGCACAAGAAGTTAAGGACAAAGAGTTGGCTATCGCAGTAGATAAGACCAAACAAGACGAGGTAAACAAAGCTATTGAGAACGCTTTGCGTAAAGCCGGTATCAATCCTGCTCACGCAGATAGCGAAGATCACATCTCCTCCAATACCGCTAAGGGTTGGCTCACCGAGGAGCAGGCACAAACGGCTCGCGACATCCGCGCTAACGTACCTGCAGAGGCAGAGGCTAACTTGAACATGAAGAAGATTGAGATGATTGCTCAAGGTCGTTTGGCTAAGTTCTTGAAAGAATCTACCTTGGTAGAGCAACAATATATCCTGAGCGACAACAAAGAGTTGGTTAAGGATGTGCTCAAGAAGATGAACGTTACTATCGTAGATTTCAAGCGCGTTACGCTGAACCTCGAATAAATCACAATAAACGGCTACCCGAAAAGGTAGCCGTTTATTGTTATCGCTTAATATACCAGCACCCGTTCAACGGAGTAGGAGCCGTCGTTCATGTGTACATGCAGGAAGTAGCAGCCCGAGACGCCCGGTACGGTTATCGACTGGCTACCTTTGCGGAGCGTGCCACGACGGTAGCGATGTCCTACATTATCCAACAACTCGTATTCGGCATCCTGTGTCGTCTCCACGGTTACGGCACGTGCCTTGGGCACCATAGTCGGATAAACCAAGATAGGATGCTGTCCGTTGAAGAGGGTAGGCACGAAGACAAACGGGCAAGACGGGATAGGTCGGGTATATCCTTCGCGCATCAGTGTAGCCACAACCACATCGCCTTCCTTCAAATCGTTGGAAGCGATATAGGGCTGTGTCTTGTCGTGTGGGTTGATAAGAGCCGTCTTGTCATCTCCTTCGGCACTCCATATCTGCCATGTATAGGGCGGACAGAATTTCCACCTGCCGGCATTATATTCCTCGTTGTACAGCGCAATGATGTTATTCCAGTTAGCAGCCATCACCTCGGCGGGATAGCGCACAAGCACTTGTCCGTGGAAAGCCGTGTCGCTCTGTGCGCAAGACTCGGAGTGGAGGGTCACGCGGTAGTCGTAATAACCCGGGTCAACACTGGTACCCTGTCCGTCCATGTAGATAGGTAAGGTCGTTTTGCCGTTTACAGAATAAGACTGATGTTTGGGCATAGCACCTAATTCACCGGTGTAGAAATCGACATCGTAGGTATCCGGCATCGTCCTTGCATCGCGTACCCGGTACTGCACATAGAAGACCAGTTCATTAGCGGAACAAATCTCTTGGCCGGGTTGCTCATCAAAAGAGGTGATGACAAACGGATGGTTGACATGTATCACAGCTGTTCGAATAACAGGCGTGTTGCCAACACGAGAAGTGTCGGATATGACGGTGTCGAAAGTGGGGTGATACATC
>JAGHSG010000033.1 GCA_018066005.1 Bacteroidales bacterium
CTATCGCTGTCAGACTATCCGACAGGATGATTTGTTTAAGGGCAGTACAACCGTTAAAAATTCCGGAGGAAAGATTCTTGATGGATGACGGTATCTCTACCTTTGTCAAACCGGTGCATCCTTTGAATGCCAATGGGTCAATTGTCTCTAAAGTGGAAGGAAGAACTACTTCCGTTATTCCGGCACAACCGGAAAAGGCACTATACCCAATCTTCTTCGTTCCTTCGGGCAAAAGAATACGCGTTAGTTTTTTTTGATTTACCATAAAATAATCGGGTATCTCTTCCACTTCGGGACCAAAAATGACTTCCTTATGATAGGTATCAGGATTATAAAGAATATGTCCGTATCCGGTGGTTGATTGCCAGCCCAGTTTTCGCACATTCCACACAATAGCTTTGAGGTTGCGCATCTCAGCCCATGAAAGTTGTTCATTAGAACGCAATGTTGCCGGAAAGAACAAAGTGTCATTATAGGGATGATAGTATGTGCCACCTTCCATGTTCCAGCCGTCAAAGGCAAGTTTTCCTAAATACTCCAGACATTCCGACCAACGCAGGTATTTCAGATTATCACAATTAGAGAAGGCCTGTTGGCCAATGTATTTGACACCCATACCGCAGTGAAGACTATCCATCGCTTTGCATTCTTCAAAAGCATAGGCATCGATCGTGTCCACGGAGTTAGGCAAAAACATGTGTTTCAACGCCGTACAGTTGTGGAATGCCCGCATACCGATTTTTGTCACGCCATCTGGTATGTTACATTCCGTCATCAGCGTAAAGTTATAGAATGCATTGACTCCAATACTTGTCACTCCTTCTGGCAGAAGGACGCGCTTGGGGCTGGTCGCTTTGTAGTTGTTGGAATAACTTGCGGTTTGCACCACCGGACTGTTCCACCAAAGACTATCTACGGTTTTTTCCAACTTGCCATAACCCTCAATGACCAAGTCACCTGTTTCCGTGTCGTACGTCCACGTAAGATGTTCACCGCATACACCGTTATACACTGTCGCGTACGCACCCGTTCCTTTTAGTAGTAAAAATGCTACAAAAAGCATACAAAAAACATTTTTCTTTTTCATAATTTGTGGATTTAAAAAATTTGTACTAATTTTGCAGTCGAAATCGTGTTTCGAAATCTGGTGCAAAGGTACTGCTTTTTTTTGACATGACCAAATTTGACAGTTGTACGAGCACTATTTCGGCTATTTTATAACACACAATAAATCAATCATTTATAAGATATGACAAAAAATAAAGTTGTACGATGGGTTAAATGGGGTGTTTTTTGCCTGATTTTTTGCTTGCAGAGTTGTCATTTTTCGTCTCAAAACGACCAAAAACCTATTCAGGAAGCAGAAGAATTGTACCGTCAGGGAATATCTTCTAACAATAGCAGTCAATACGAAAGTTCTACAATATATTTGAAGCAGGCAGAAGATATATTGACAAGCCTTCCTCAGTCCGCGCGGAGAGATCAGTTATTAGGATTGACGTGGTTCCGTTTAGGCAATACTTCCGAAAGTGAAATGCTATACGACATTGCGCGGAACTACTACCGCAAAGCGATATCGGTGCTTAATCCGGATAGCAGTGCTAAATATCTGACTTGCGCCTATCGCGACATCGCGCGTACTATGGCATTGACAAATGCGCCGCAAGATAGTGTCTTATGGTACTTTGCACTGGCGAAACAATATGCAAAAACCATTCATAATGAGTTATTGGAACTGGATATAGATGCCTATCGCTATCAACTATGTTATCCGGATAGTGTTCCGCAACGGTTGGCTGTGTGCCGTCGCTTGGCTGAAGAGTTTGGAGCGCATGCGCGATACTCGGAGATAGTCGAACTGCTGTTGGCGCAACATGCCACGGACTCAGCGGCTTATTATTTGGAACGACTCCATCCTAAAGATTCCTCTTATGTCTATTGGTTTGAACAGAGTTACGCCTATTTGCAAAGCAAGGTACTGCGGCAGCAAAGCGAGCCGAACAAGGCCTATGAAGTGCTATTGGAATTATACGACCGCAAGATAGAAGAACTGCGCCGCGATGCGGGCGCACGCACATACGCACTCGCGTTACATTATGATGTCGCGCGCGAACAACAATTGGCACAAGAAGCACAACGCGAAAAAAGGTGGCAAGGAATGCTTTCCTCTATTTTGGTATTGTTGCTTATATTGCTGGTAACGTTGTTATTGGTGCTCTGGCGATATGGACAGCACAGACGGCGTGAACAGGCAACTGCTTTACAAACCCTGCAAGACAAATACGCGCAGCAACTCCAATTGGCCTTGGAACGGCTTAAACAAAAAGTGAACTTGACACGAGAGATGGAATTACAGCGCTTACGCGGTAACGAACCCGAGTTCCCGAAATGGTTGCAGACCTATCGCACTGAGCAATTGACGCTGAGCAAAGAGAGTATAGATGAACTGATTGCCTCTGTGGACACTGCTTTGGACGGTGCTATCAGTCGCTTGTGCAAGGATTATCCTGCACTCACGGAATCAGATATGCAGTTTGCCATCCTGACAATCATTGGAGCCTCTGATTCGGATATGGGTATTCTGCTCAATGTCCAAAAACAAACTATCTACCACCGCCGTCAGATTGTCCGCAAGCACGTTGACGCCTCCATCGAAGACATCGACTCCTGGCTTCGCTCATACGTCCTCCACAGCCATCTCGTCCGATAATTTTTGACCTATACGCCAATTTTTTTAACAAGTTTAGCGAGTTCAACCGGTTAAACCTGCTAAACTCGCTAAACCTGTTTTATACGTTATCCGATGTTATTTGCTAATAATCATCCAGTGCCAAGGTTGGATATTGATAGGTTGCTCCGCAGCCATCTCCACGTCGTGTCCGCACAGGCAATGATAGGTACCTGCCAAGTCGCCTAATTGGAGGGTAAATTCCTGCACTTCATTAGACATGTTCATGATAGCGATAACCGTATTGCCGTCCTCCTGTTTGCACTCTTTCTTGCAGCATTTTTGACTGCATTGCGGGCAGTTTTGTTGACGAACGCAAACAAAGATAGCTTCGTTCTCGACAGGGATACGAACCATCTTGGCACCGCATTCGGGACTCCACAAAGCACGATTCTCGGCACGTAAGGTGTTGAGTTGTTGATAGAGTTCGGCTTTCTTGCCACCGTTGCTCATCAGCGTGTCGATAACGTCTTTCTCAAAGAACTCCAAGCGGTGGTTATTGCCGGATATCTGACCGGTATAAATCAGAGGCATGCCGGGTACAATGTACGTGAAAGCGGTAAATGGGTCGGCTGCATCACCCATGCGCTCGTATTCGGTACCGTTCCAACTGTTCTCGTCGTGGTTGGAGGTGAAGTTCATGCGGATAGCTTCGGGACGGATCGTGGTGTCGCATTTCTCGAAGTATGCCCACAAATCATTAACGGTCTGTTTGCCTTGTGCTACTTCGTTCATCAGGTGGTGTAACTCC
>JAGHSG010000047.1 GCA_018066005.1 Bacteroidales bacterium
TACATCCTAATGATGAAACAAGAATAGAATGACCAATTATATTGTGTCGCATAATGACATAGAAAAATAAGCCAACTGCAATTAAAGTAATATCTTCCCACTTCCCTTTTATGCGACATAATTTAAATAAATGCTGCAATAGAATGTAAATAACAAAAAATTCAAATAATGTAAAGGTAAACCAATAGCCTACCTTGGATTCAGAGATAAGACTTTCTTGTAAATCAAAATGTTGAAGATAAACGTATGCAGCAAAAAATAAGAAAGGTGAAATAATTTGTACAGGCAATTTCTTCTGTAAAAAGGATAAAGTATTTTGCCAGTTCCATTCATAATTACTCTTATAAAAGACAAAACCACTGACAAAGAAAAACAAAGGCATACGAAAAACAGTAAAAATATGGTTATAACTATCACTTTGTAGCCCCCATGCTGCGACATGCGTCATTATGACTAGCATCATGGTAAAACCGCGCATAGCATCAATATATTCAATTCGTTTTGTTGGTTGTAATTTTTCCATATATGTATACAAAAAAAGTGGACTAAACTTTTTAATCCACATTTCAAAGGTATCGGCAAACACCTGCTGTAGTTGAATTTACGAAGTAAAGCCCACGTCAAAAACGTGAGCGTTGAACTTTACTTCACAACTACATTTATAAAAATTTTGCCGAAATTTATGAAATGTGTGAAACAAAGATAACGCTTGTTATCTATTGTGCAATTTTCTTGCTTGTTTTATTTCATAGGCGAATTATGTTTTAATTTCTTTGCAAAGGTACAATTATTTTTTGGAATATGCAAATATATTGCAACTATTTTACTAATTTCAACTGGGTAGTGACACTAACCACTTGATTGTTCTCTTCTTCCACTTACTTTTTCTGTGCGTAGGTGAGGGCGAAGAGGCGCATCTGTTGGAGCATGGCATTCAGGCCGTTGGTACGGGTGGGGGAGAGGTGCTCACGCAGTTGGATGTCGTCTAAAAAATGCAAATCGGCATCCACAATGTCCTGCGGTGTCTGTCCGCTTAATACGCGGATGAGCAGTGCCACAATACCTTTTACCAAGATAGCATCGCTATCGCCGTGATAGACGATGACGGGTTGAGCATCGGGCGTGGGTTGAACAAGTTCACACGTAAACCACACTTTGGACTGACAGCCGTCAATGAGGTTCTTGTCTGTTTTATCTGCTTCGGGGAAGGGCTCTAAACCGTTCCCGTAATCAATGAGTAACGAATAGCGGTCCATCCAGTCATCAAAACTGGTAAATTCGTCTATTATCTCGTCTTGTATTTCACTAATTGACATATTTGTTCTGCTATTATTTGGTCTGCTTCGGGAATGAATCCCGGTGCATCTATTGTATAGTCTGCTTGTAAATAGTAAGGCTCACGGGCTTGTAACTGAGGAGCAACAAAAGTCATCAACTCCTCTTCTGTGCGACCTTGCAGTACAGGTCGCTGACTTAAATCGGTCAGCATAAGGCGTTTAACGAGGTCCTCTGCTGTCCAACGGAGATAAAAAGATGTACCTAATTCGTGCAGGCACTCCATATTATCTTCATAGCACGGATAGCCGCCACCGGTGGCATAAACCACATTATCAAACGGCGACATGTCGGCTATATCTTCCAACACATATTTCTCTTTTTGGCGAAAATCTTCTATTCCGAACTGACGAATATATTCGGCGGTCGTGTAGCCGTGGATTTGGTAGAAAGCATCATCCAAATCCACAAACCGCCACCCTAATAACTCCGCCAAGAGTTTGCCGACAGTTGTTTTACCTGCCGCCATATAACCAATCAAATAAATCGGCATCATTTTCCGTCTTCGTCCAATAGTTGAGGCGTGTTATCCCGCCATTGTATCTGCCCCTGCTCAAAATATGCTTCTTGAAAAACAGCATGTGAATTGGGGGCGTGGATAGAACGTACTAGCGTCCAAGGCGTGTTGGCTGTGGTGTCATTGCTCACCTTATTTATCGCGTACACGCGCGCGATGGATGAACAGATAGGAGCACAAGCCGTAGTAATCACCACGGCAGAGTCGCCCATAATCAAGGTGTCCTTGGTGATTGCGCTATGGACGGAGTCGGGCAGCAGTTCGGCTGCATGACTCATGACTGCACCACTCGCAGTTACCAGTATTGCGACTATTTTGAGATACTTATTCATTGCAATAAAACGACAGCGTATGCCGCTATTCCTTCTTCTCGACCTACAAATCCAAGGTGTTCTGTCGTCGTGGCTTTGACGCTTACTTGTGTCAACTCAACGCCCATCACGTCTGCCAGACATTGCTGCATCGACTCTATGTAAGGCGCCAGTTTGGGGACTTGGGCAGCAATCGTTATGTCGCTGTTACCCAATTTGTACCCGGCTTCGCGAAGCATTGCCATAACGCGACGAAGAAGTATCTTACTGTCAATACCTTCATATTCGTTGCCTTTGGTGTCCGGGAAATGATACCCTATATCTCGCATAGCAGCAGCACCTAATAAGGCGTCGCAGAGCGCATGAATAGCCACGTCGGCGTCGGAGTGACCTAATAAACCTTTATCTGACGGCACCTCAATCCCCCCTAACCACAGAGGGCGGTTAGGGGTGAATTGATGCACATCATATCCAAATCCGATACGCATTATCGTTTGTTATTAACCAGGTCTTTGATACCAGCCAGGTCGAAACCAAGCGAGAAACGCATAGTCTGGTCCAAGGGGTTGGAAGAAGCCGTAGCAATGCAGTAAGCCATGTCGAAACGAACAATAGACAGTTTGAAACCTGCACCAACCGTTACGTAACGACGGTTACCTTTACTCTTATCTTCGTGGCTGTAACCTACGCGAGCAAAGAACTGACGGTTGTAACTATACTCCAAACCGATACCCCAACGTACTTCTTTGAACTCTTCGCTAGCTCCACCGGGGGCGTCGCAGAAAGACTGACCCCAACCTTTGGGAGAAGATACTTTGGAATATTCACGGGAATCTTTTACGTTCCAAGTGTCCAGTGTGTCTGCAAAAGTGGAATACTTGCTGGCAGGAACGAGCAGTTTGCTGCACTCAACACTTGCCATCAAGCGGTTGTAGTTGTCAAAAGGAATCTCGTAACTGGCACCCAAACGGAAGGTAGCAGGGATGAAGTTGGAAGTCTCGTTCTTATCGTATGACATCTTACCACCCAGGTTAGCCAATTGGAAACCTAATGCAAAGTGACTCGTTCCCATTGGCAACTCAATCGGCTGACGGTAGTACAAAGCAATGTCGGCAGCCATTGTCCAGGCGGGGTACATCTCCTTGCTCTCTCCTGTACCGGAGTAGTTGATACCGTTGTTCAAGTCTGAATACATGAAACGCAATGTAGCAGCCATAGAAACGTACTCGTGTAACTTACGCGAATAAGCCACGTCAATAGACCACTCGTTAGGTTTGGCTTCGGCATAAACCATATCTTCTGTAATCGTACCGTCAATTTGACTCTTAATGTCATAGTTGACCAAACTAACCTTACCCATAGTGAAGTAGGTGAAAGAAGCTGAGATGGCCTGCTTGTCGTCAAAGCGGTAGAAACCGGTCAAATAAGCCAAGTCAATGTCATTTACCAATTTACGCAACCAAGGTGTGTAAGAAGCAGAGATACCGCCTTTGTCTTCAATGAAGGCATACTTGGCAGCGTTCCAGAATTGGGAGTTCATGTCCGGCGTAGTGGCAGCACCGATATCACCCATACCGGCGGCGTGTGCATCAGGAGCGATGGTGAGTGCCGGCATAGCGGTAATGATGGGGTTGACGTAGTCGGACGATTTGGGATCAAAAGCCCAAGTGTTCATTGAAAAGATTACAGTGGCTAAAAGCCCTAAAAAAGTTTTTTTCATAATGTTGTTAATTAAAAGTTATTGATTTTTGTTTGTTGTTTGAAAATTCATTTTGAGAGATGTTTCATAGGCAAATCATTGTTGTTTAGTACACCATCAGCCGTCCGTTGTGGTAAGAGGATGACTGGGTGGAAGTTTGTATTTTAAGTTGATAAATATATACTCCTGCGGGCAGAGAAACATCTGCCATCGGTATGGTTACTTGATTATCTGTCACAAGTTGTGTGTCGGACCAAAGTTTTTGACCTATTGTGTTGTAGAAAGTCAGCGTCATGGTCAAACGGTCATCCGGACGGTCATTCTCCAATGAGAAATGCAGTTCTCCGAACGAGGAAACGGGGTTGGGATAGACAAGTATTCTCTTCAAGACCGGTCCTTGGTCGCTATCTACCGTGAAATGTAGAGTTTGTGTAGATGCATTATTTAACAAATCCCACGCACGGAAGGAGAGTTCGTGCGAACCGTTTGCCAGTTCAGCCAAGGCATAGCTGACCGTTCCGCGTTGATAGGAGTTACTCTCTGCCGTGAAGTAGTCGTTGAGAATATAGGTCTGCTTGGTGCTGTTGTCAATAACCATTTGCAAGTCATGTCCTATGCCCGAGCCGACCGTATTAATACCGTTTTGGTCATACAGGTTGGCATAAAAATGCGGGGTCGGATTAACGCGGTCACCATCGCGGAAGAGTGGTGTGTTCAAGTAGAGTTGAATATCAGGCCCTTCGTTATCGTCAATAATCAGTGGTGAAGAACCGCCTATCTTGAAGGATTCGCAATGTCCGACAGCTTCGGCTTGTCCCTGTGAATCTTGCCCGACTGCATACAAAGTCATACGACCGAAATCAATGTTATAACGAATATCCTTTGGCATACGGAAGGTGAAGGTAAACTTACCGTCTACCACATCTGCCGTACCCGCAAAGAGTTTATTAGGATAATCGTTGAAGGTTTTTATCCTCTTTTGGCTCTCCTCTTGTTCATCGTTATCGCGTGTCTTGACTACTTGTAACTTGTCAAAAATGGTTACAGACAGTTGCCCGTTAAACGATACCGTATCTCGTCTGGCGGATGATAGCGTATCTCCGTTGGATATATATCCGCTGATGCTTATCAAATCCAATGCGTGCAGTGTGTCCGGAATTTGTGTGGCTACGGCTTGGTAGCGTGTAGGGTAGTAAAGGCGAATAGCCGGGTCGCCCAAAAGAACATAGGGCAGTTTGTTCATCTTGTCGCCATTATCGTTTTTGGCAAGGCGCAACGCTTCGCCAATGGTATTGGGATATGTGAATGGATCCGAATGCTCCAATAGACGCTGGCAGAAATATTTATTGATAACTTCGTTATCGGAAGCATATACTGTTCGGTCTGCAGAAACAACAGCAATGGCTCCTCCAAAAGGATTTAGAACGGCTGCCTCGGCTGTCGACTGGTCTGTTTGATCAAAGCGTGCAAAGTTACATGTTGCCAAGGCCCACACACCTTGATTGACGTTCACCATGCCTTGTACTTGCTTGAGCGTCAAGAAATTCTCCGAGCATATATTATTAGGCGAACCGTGTCCGGCATAATCCATAAGGGAGACACCCGTCTGCAACATATTGGAGAAACGGTTATATGCCAATGGGTAACTCTCACCGGAAGCAGAAGTTTCTTGAATATATGCGTCCAGATATATCTTGTTGGTGATGAAGTCCGATGCACCGACACGGACAGCCTCGGCAGCAGCATCGACCGTAGTCACATGCAAACCGTGGTCGCCGTCATCGCCCAAGAAACATAATTGTTGTTTCCACGGTCCGGGATTGGCGTCTTGCATAAAAGTAATCAGTTTATTTACCACATCTTCGGCTTCTTCTTCCGTATTAACCGGTAGTCGTCCTACACCTATTTTCATACGTCCGCGATAGTCATACCAACTGGAACCGATTAAGCAATCTTTATCATCCAACCATCCGAAGTAATCATCCGTCGCGTATGCATTAGGCTCGGATAGCGAGTTGCTGGATTGATAGGTCAGTAGCGTTGTTGGACCGGACGTCTTGAGTAATTTACGGTTGTCAAAAGTGCCGTCTCCGAATAATAATAAGGAACGGGGCATAGAATCAGTACCTTGGAACTCGTCGTACGGATATTTCATCATCCATCGGAAGGCGGTTGCGTCAGGTGTACCGCTGGAGAACTCATTAAACACTTCTTCATCGGTTACCACCGCCCAGTGTTGCGACGGATTGTCTTCTTCATGCGCTGCTTTGAGTCGTTCTGCCTGATAGCGGAACTGCTCAGGTGTAATAATGATATTCTGTACTCCGCGTAATTGTGCGTGGAGGTTTTGATTTTCTACTTTGCCGCGAGAAGCGGGTGCGGGGTACTTGGAAGAATTGGTACGGACTGCTATGAATAGATGTACCTGTTGATTGTCTGCTACCCAGCATAACGTATCATTCTCCCACCAGGTTGGCATCAAAGTGGCATTCTGCGGGTCTGTCATGTTCCATATTTGGGTATATTCATCTGCTCCGGTCAAATGATAGCAGGACGGAACATAATCACCTGCATAATCTGTGTTGCGGATGAAAAGTTGATTATCCCTCAAATGCATAAAACATGGCACTTGGGTGGTCACAAAGTTCAGATAGGCAACGTCATTGGTAGTGGCTGCATGATATTCCAATGTCACAGGAATAGCGTTGGATTGCGGTTGAGCTGTTGCCAGACGGATAGAAACAGACGATGCTTTCACTTCTTGACGACTGATATCCAATGCCTGAATATATGCCGTGCGTGACATACCGCAAACGGTCATTTGCATGGTTGTTTGGTCAAATGACGAGCCTGCTGCATCTGCCAAACAAGTCAAGGTTTGAGTTGTATCTACATCCGTAAAGGTGAAAGGAATTGTCAATTTGGGTTTGGCGGAGGTCATCGTCTCGCCATACCATTCGCGTCCGCCACCTTCTTTTC